>JAISAX010000414.1 GCA_031266495.1 Opitutaceae bacterium | reverse complement strand
TTCGTGATCCGCATCACCCTGCCCGGCCCGTCCGGCGCATCGGTGATCCACTCCGCCGGCTTCACATGCTGCACCTCCTCATTGCGCATCCCCAGCCACCGCATGAGCAACAGCACGAGAAACGTCCCCGGCTCACTCTCCCGCAACACCCCCGACGCCCGCTCGAACACCCGCAACTCGGCGTCGGAGAAAGGAACAAACCCCGTATCACGCTTCACATTAAACCTGTCCGCCGTCAGAAACCGCACCGGCCTGTCGAACACCAGCCTCCTGAACGGCTTTTCGCGAGCGAAGACCGCGCGAGCCTGGGTCAACATCGAGTCGGCGGACGCCTTTGCGCGCAACATGACCTCCGAATCATCCGCCGCGCCCGTCGCCCGGACCTCGGCCACGACGGCATCCTGGAACGCCGGCACGACCGACTCAAGATCACCGGTGGACAACGACTCGCACTCCACCTTGCCCGCCCGCGCCAGAATACGCTTGAGCACGCGGACATTGCACTTGCGGACATCCAGGCGCGAATGATCGGCGGCGATGTAGGCCGTGAAGATCTCACCCAGAGTCGAGATCTTGCGCGACACCTTGCCCAAGACCCTGTCCAGCTCAGCGCCGGAAGCGGCGCGCAAGATGGCATCCCGCTTGGCCTTGGCCAAGGCCAGGTCGCCGGTATCGAGGGAGAACGGAGTTTTGCGACCGTTGAAGAATCTTCTCCCGTTGACGAGCTTGTGAAAATACCAGATGCCATCGCGCCTCATAAGGTTCTTTAACTCTTTTCTGCGCGAACCCCGCACTGTTTTTCGATTTGTGACTGTTGACGATTCTGTTGCCGATTGATCTGCAATCATGATGTAGGCAATCTGCAAGCACTGGTAATCCGGTCAAGACATAATTTGACACGGCCACGACTGAAAAAACACCGATTTCATCTCTATTCCAGAGGTAAAATGGCTTCTTGGCTCAACGATAGATCCATTGATTATGGATCAATTGAAAAGTATGCTGGCAGCAGTTTCATCTTCGCGCTCTTCGCATCCTTCGCGGTAAAAAACAGGCAGGATCAGCGGCGGTCGCCCGCCGGAGCGGCAGACGGGGGCGGCTCCGGCTCAGGCTCCGGCGGAGGGAGCGGCACCGGGACGGCGATCGAAACCGGCATGTCGGACGGATACGCACGCACGGTGGCCGGGACGGATGTCCGCGGACGCGGCGGCGCGGACGGCGACGCGGGTGTGGGCGTAGAGGAAACCTGCGATGCGGAGGACCCGGGAGACGCAGGGGACGCGGAGGGGGCGTCGGCGTCCTTCGGTTTGAGTTCGAGAATCACCTCATCCTCCACCCGTGGACGTCCGGCGGCGATGTACGTGCCGATGATGTTGCCCTGCCGCTGGCGCGAGCCGGTCAGCTTCGCGGTGGGGCGGAGATCGTCGCCCCGGGAGACAAGCGGCAGGTTTTCGAAAAACAGCGGGAGGTCGGGCTGGGGCACGAGGCGCACCACGGCCAGGCCGCCTTGCAGGTCCACCGACACGACGCGGCCGATCACCGCCTGCGCGGGAGGCCCGATGCGCGGGCCGGCCGGCTCGACTGTTTTTTTCGACGAACTGGCACAACCGGCAAAGCCGCCGAGCGAGATCGTCGCCAGGCAGGCAAGGAGCATCGCGGGGACCACGGAACGGAACAGGAGAATCGGAGAACGCATCACAGCCGGTAGTTCAAACGGGAACCGGCGAGCCTGGCACGGACGAAATCACGGGCGGATTGAAATCGGGTGCATCTCAAAAAGAGGACAGGCGCCGGAGTGGCACGAGCTTCCAGCCCGTGGACGGCACAAAGTGCCGCCTCCCTGCCGCCACTCCCGCCACTCCGGAATCACGGGCTGGAAGCCCGTGCCACTCCGGAACCTGTCCTCTTTTTGAAATACGCCCCACGAACAGTTACTGACCAGCGGCATGGGCAAGAACGGACGGTTGATGACTGCGGATGAGGAAACAATCCGTCAAATGGCGATCGTTGATGGACGTCTTGATCGTCGGTATCACAACACGCTCAAAGAACTTGCCAAAGATCCCGACTGAACCTCCTGACGTTGTGTTGCCTCCTCACTTCTTCGGCGCGGTGGCCGCCGCGGGCGCGGAGTCCGGCTTGGGCGGCGACGGGGGTTTGGGTGGTGGTGCGGTTAGCTCCTTGTATTCACTTTCCCACCGCACGGCCTGCGTGAAATCGAGCGCCTTTTTCGCGATGGCCGGACCCTGTTTCAGCAGGCCCGTCCGCATCGCCTTCGACAGTCCCGGCAATTCCGGCAGGCGGGAAAACAGTTCGTAGCCCGCCTTCGTCTCTCCGGCCTCCTGGAGCAGGGCCGCTCCTTCGGCAAACATCGGCGCATCCACGGGACGGATGCTCTGAAACAGCGAGAGCACCCCGAGCGTGCGTTTCGCGTCCGCCGTTTTCTCCGCACTCCCGACGGCGTCGGCCCTGGCCGCATCGATCAACATTTTACCCACCACGAGAATCAGCGGCAGGGCCGGATCGCGTCGCAGTTGCGCCTGTCCGACGGCCAGCGCCTCGTCGGCCTTGCCAGCCGCCGCCAGCAGGCGCATGCGCCGGATCGCAAGGTAGGGCACGAGTTCCGGCGGCAGACCGGCGCGCCGTTGCCATTGCGATTCCACATCGACCGTAAACGGACGGTACAGCGGATCGCCCACCAGAATCGCCTGCCAGCTCAGCGCCGCCAGCGAGTAAAATGCGGCCTCGCCCAGCGGCTTGCCCGCCAGGAGCGCCTCCAGCAACAGGTGCGGCTGGTGCGTGAATTGCAAATACGGTTCGTAAACGTTGCCCACCGTGGCGGTGACGCCGCGCGCGACAAACGGCCCCGTCCATCCCTCGTCCGGCTTGCGCAGCGTGGCCGCCGAAAAGCTGTGGATGTGCAGGGCAATCGCGCCCGGCGGGAAGCGAAAGCCTTTTTCGCGAAACGGTCCGTTGATGTGGCCCGCATACCAGCCGAAATAAAGCGTCGGCGCGTCGAGGCGGGCGCTGGCCGGCAGGGTGCCGCGCGCACGGTCCACCGCCAGGTCGTAGCCGAGCGGCGCGAGCTGTTTTGCAGTTTCCTCCAGCCACTGGTCGCCCTGCTTGTGCGGCCCGCCGATGTCAACATAGGCGCGGCCGATCAGCCCCTCGCGCTCGGCCTTGAGTGCGTTATCCACCAACGCCCGCGCCGCCTCGGTCGTCGGCCCGTCGAGCCGGCCCGTGATGACGACGCCCGCGCGTTGCAGCGACGACGGCTCCTTCACGTTGAAAAGCGGATTGGCCAGAAACCCCGCGATCCGGTAGCCGCTCGCGGCGAGCAGCGCCAGTTCGCTGTCCACCGCCGCGTTGTTGGCCTGGAACGGCCCGTCTCCCTTGGCCGCGCCTGCCGCCGTCGCCGCAGGGTTGTTGGCCACGCGCAGGGGCACGCCGCGGCACACGACCAGCGCAGCGATGGTATGGCCGGAAATCGCATACTTGACCCGGCCCAGATCGTCTTCCTCGTCCGCGGTGATGGCGTCGATCCACTTCCTCTGCACGAGTTCCGCCTGCAACGGCTTGTAGATCGTATCGACAAAGTCACGCCACGTGATCGTCTCCTTCGCCGGCATCGGCAACGCGATGATGTTCGCCTCCGGCACGTTCCGGGCCTCCGCATAATGCCGGGCCAGCTCGACCGAATCCGGGACGTCACTGTTGGCGAGGATGACCACCACCCGCCCGTCCGCATCTTCCGCCGCCAGCATCGGCCGGCAGCACAGGGCAAAGGCTGTAATGAAAACTATAACAACGGCGGCAAAAGTTATCCGGAGGCATGACATGGCCGCGCACCCTAAGAAAAAAAAACCGCGAGTGAAGGCTGAAGCCGTCCGTCCTCCCCCTCCGGGGGGAGGACGGCGAAATCTTCTCCGGGCGCGACGGCATCCCTTCCCGGCAAAAACCCGCACGCAGAAAACTCCTGCTTGCATTGTGTCTTTCCTCCCTTCGTGGTGCATCTTTTCGACTTCGACCGACCACACTGTCACGCACCGCATCCATGTCCGCACCCACTGGCAACCGCACTCCCCCTCCCCCCCCCCCCCCTCGCACGGCTGACGACACCGGTAACAGCTCCACCGGCATCGTCTATCTTGTGGGCGCCGGCCCCGGCGATCCCGGCTTGGTCACCTTTCGCGCACGGGAACTCGTTTCCGCCGCCGATGTTCTTGTTTACGACTACCTCGTCCATCCCGAACTCGTAAAATGGTGCCGCCCCGAATGCCGGATCATCTACGTGGGCAAAAAAACCGGTTTCCATTCCGTGCCGCAGGAGCAGATCGAAAAAATCCTCGTCGAGCACGCCCGCGCCGGCCGTCGCGTGGTGCGACTCAAGGGCGGCGACCCCTTTGTTTTCGGACGTGGCGGCGAGGAGGCCCGCACGCTCGCGCGCAACGGCATCCCGTTCGAGGTCGTCCCCGGCGTCACGGCCGCGCTCGCCGCCGGCGCCTATGCCGGCATCCCGCTCACCCACCGCAACACCAATTCCGCCGCCCTGTTCCTCACCGGCCACGAGGATCCGGCCAAGGGCGAACTCCTCCTCGACTGGCGCGCCTACGGCTCTCTCAAAAACACCACCCTCGCCATCTACATGGGCATGGGCCATCTCCGGAAAATCCTGCACGAACTGGTTGCCGGCGGACTCGCGCCCGACACGCCCGCGGCCGTCGTCCAGTGGGCCACGCTCGGACGCCAGCGCAGCGTCGTCGCCACCGCCGCCACGCTCGCCGACCGCATTGCGGAAGCCGCCCTCGGCTCGCCCGCCATCATTTTTGTTGGCGAGACCGTCCGCCAGCACGAGGCCATTGACTGGTTCGAAAAACTCCCGCTCTTCGGCCACCGCGTCGCCCTCACGCGCACCCGCGACCAGAACAGCGAACTGCGCGAAAAGCTCGAACTCCTCGGAGCCGAAGTGCTCGAACTCCCGCTCATCACCGTGCGCAAGGACGTGGACAAACACGCCCTCGTCGAGATCCTCGCCGAACTCGGCCACTACGACTGGATCGTATTCACCAGCGCCAACGGCGTGCGGTTTTTCTTCGAGGAATTTTTCAAGGCGTTTGGAGACATCCGCACGCTCGGCCTGCTCCGCTTCGCCTGCGTCGGCAAGGCCACGGCGCGCGAGATCGAAAAACACCACCTCAAGGTCGAGTGCATGCCCGCCGACTCCGCCACCGGCGAATCGCTTGCCGATGCGCTCGTCGCGACCGGCAGCCTCGACAGCGCCAAGGTCATCGTCGTCACCGGCAACCTTAACCGCGACGCCTTGGTCAAAAAGCTCGAAGCCGCCCGCGCCATCGTTGACCGCCTGCCCCTCTACAAAACCGAACGCACCGACTTGACCGACGATCCCGTGGCCGACGATTTCCGTCAGCGCGGGGCCGATGCCATCCTCTTCGCCAGTTCCTCCGCGGTGCAGTCTTTCGTGAAACAAGCCGCCTCGCTGCAACTCGCGCCCGATGCGCAGCGCCCGCTTGCCGGCAGCATCGGCGAGCTCACCAGCGCGACCATGCGGGAGGCCGGTATCACCGTGGATTTTTCGCCGGCGAAGCCCAGCCTCGACGCCCTCATCGAGGCCCTCCGGGAACGTCTGGCCAGGTAACAAGGGGCGTTCCGGAAATTACGCGAGCCTGCAGCGGCAGGAATGCCGCCGCTCGGCCCCGGCGCGGGGCAAGCTGTGATACTCATCTCTGCGGGAAGAGAACAAAAAAACGGCATCAAAATGGCACTGATGAGTCATCCATTGCTGGACGTGCCTAGCATCACAGTGCTTTTCTTTTCCGGGACGCAAGTGCCGCGTGTCGGGCAACTCCTCTCGACGCCCGTTTCGGAAACCTGAAAATCAGCCAGATGCCCGCCACCGCTGCCAGTCTTCTTCCCGCTCTCGTTCTCCCGTCGCTACCGGAGTTGCCATCTCCAACAAATTCTCTCTGGCACCCGGTATCACTTATGACATCACGCTGGACATCAATCCATCTGCCAACTCGTTTGTTTTTACTGTTACCAACGGAACATCTACCTATACGAGCAGCAGTGATAACGACGGGCAGGAACTGAGTTTCCGAAACCGGACAGGCAATGCAGGTTCCTACCTCTACTTTGGCGGACAAAACGTCCAGCATGGTACCTCCACTATTCTTTCGATTGACGGAATTTCCGTCTCTCAAATTCCCGAACCTGCCACCGCTGTCGCCATTGCCGGAATCGCCGGATTGCTCTTCGCTTTGTGCATCGGCCGCACGCGCAAGCAGCATTAATCCCTTTCCTCTTGTAACCTCCCCACCACCACTGCAATGAACCCCACCTACAATAGTAAACAACACGCCTTCACTCTGGTCGAACTCCTTACCGTCATTGCCATTATTGGTATTCTTGCTGGCATTATCATCCCCGTTGTAGCCAAAGTCCGCGCTTCCGCCCGCCAGGTGCAGAGCATGTCCAACGTCAGGCAAGTAGCCATGGCCATGATTCTTTATGCAGGGGACAACAAGGACCATCTGCCCTATGGAACTTGGCAGGGCGTTAATCAGATACTGGATCCATCCGAATCAAAAATGGGACCTTACCTGGCCAAGGACAACCCAGCCTGGTGGTGTCCAATTCTGGTTAAGCACTACAATATTAATATTTACACTGATCCCTCGCGCTACTGGAAAGGAAGAATTCGTACCTGCGGTTATATAACGGGGGAAAACGGCCCCGCTACTTATGCCAAAGCCGGCCGCCCTGACCCCAAAACAAGCAATGGAATGCTTCTCAATTCCTTTGCGCGTCCCTCCCATTCCATGCTTTCGGCCAATCTGGATTCCTCAGACCGTGGAGGATTTAACGATGGCTTCGCCAACGTTGCTTTCGCCGACGGAAGTGCGCGGAAGATGAGAGATGACAGCTACAAAACCGATTTGAAAGTGGAGCCTGGAGTTTACTGGAGGTATTATACCGCCAATGAAGACGGGAAGCGTTACGGTTACGATTACTGATCATCGCCGCCGCTGCCGACTCCCCTGGTTTTCCGGCTTCATTCTGCCTCCAACTCCCGATTAGCAAAAAACACGGTTTCTTCGTGTCCTCCTATCGATAAGGATATACAATCAATGCACCCTCCTTTACGCATCCCCCCTGCATCCGTCATGCATCTGCGCTACGCGCTCACCACCGCATTGGTGCTGCTGAGCTCCCTTGCGCTACCAGCCGGAATACCTGTCGAAAACCCCGGATTCGAATCCTCATCCCTTGCCCCTTGGACATGGGGAACGTCCGGAGGCGCCGATGCCACCGGACAAATCGATACCAACACCTGCCACTCCGGGAATGCCTCATTTCGCATCACCAACGCCAGTCCGCGCGGCCCCAACGTGTTTGCGTCTCTCAAGCAAAAGATCACCGGTCTCCAACCAGATACCCGCTACACGATTTCACTTTGGGTCAAAGCCGAGGAACTCTCCCCTGCCGGGAAGTTTGGCAATGCATGGATCGGCGGCGGTCCTGGCTGGAAATTCCGCCATCCCCTGCCCGCCGGCACCTGGGACTGGCAGCGCATCACCCGCGGTATCTCCACCGGCCCCAACCAAACGACCTTCGACCTTATTCTCATCTGCGAAGGCACGGTAAAAAACCTCTGGGTCGATGATTTCCAGCTCGACCAGACAAGCAGCGCCACGACCTCCGCGACATCAACCGCGCCACCTGGCCAAACCTCCGCTTCCGGCGCGCTCACCCATGTCATCGACGGTGGCTTTGAACAACCTGATGCCCCCTCGTGGCGACGCGGCACCTCCGGCAATGTCGATGTGGATTTCAGTTTCGACTCCACCGAGAAACATAGCGGGAATACCTCCGCTCGCCTCTCGGCCCACGGCACCTTCGGAGCCGGCATCTACGGTGCATATCGGCAACATGTGAAGGGCCTCACCAAAGGCGCTCGCTATCAATTCAGTGTCTGGACCAAAGGTCAGAACGTCGGCGCCGCCTGGGTTGGCGGCGGCCCTGGCTGGAAGCTCCGCCGTAATCTCCCCCGCGGCACCTGGGACTGGCAACGTGTGACCACCTCTTTCACTGCGGAAAGCAGCGAATTTGAGATTGTCCTTCTCGTCAGTGGACAAGCCACCGCACTGTGGTTTGACGATGTCGAAATCACCGGGATCACCGAACAATCCCATACAGCCTCCATCTACGAACCGGCCGTATGGGACGGTTTGGCTGCCAGCCTCCGCTATTACCCGCTTTTTCTCCGTGGCGGTAGGACGCCAGCTCCTGCCATGTCAATCTAGGCGGACGGCAATTCCAAAGCTACAGCCCTGTTTCGTGCTGATTACGACGTCGACACACTTGGTATCCAGATCGAGGTCAAACATGCCCCCTCCCCCGCTCCAATCGTCCGCAGCGTCTTACTCACACTGGCCCCTTCCCCCGAGCTCTCGGAAAGGTCCACCCCAAAAATCAACCGCCTGCTATTTCGTCTGGATGCAGACAACAAGCTCACCGCCAAGGCGCTCGCTCCCGGCATGGAATGGCTTTCCACCGATGCCACCGACGAAACCCCTTTCGACTGGCAACAGGTTACTCGCACCGTCCGCCGCACCGCCGACGGCTTTGTCCTGGAAGCGCGCATCCCGTGGTCGGTCATCAGCCTCAACCCCGCCGGAGCAGCCGGCCTCGGTATGAACGTCCTCTTCGGGATCACCTCCGCAGACGGGCAACGCGAACAGGGCGCGTGGGTGGTTATGGGAAGAAACCGGTAGCGACACCGCCACCGCCGGCAGCATCTACATGCGTCCTGCCAACATCCTCGCCGCATCCCGTGCCATGCTCGATATCAACCGCCTCGCCGAACCCCTTGCCGCAATCAATCGCGCGCCGTCGCAGGTGGCCATCCTTTACTCGACACCGTCGATTTACTGGAGCGACGACTATCTGGAAACGCTGCGTGCCGTCCACGTTGCCCTCACCTTCGCCGGCCTCCGCCCCACCTTCCATCAGCGAACGCCAGCTTTCCACCCGCGAACGCTCGATCGCCAATCGCGAGATCCGCTGGATCGTCATTCCGCAGGCTGTCAATGTGAGCGATGCCACCTTGTCCGGCCTCAGGGAATTTTCCCGGGACGGAGGCCACGTGTTGGCCGTCTCCGGTACTGCGGGGAAAAATGAAAGTCTGACGTGTGACATTTACAACCGCCCCCGCTCCTTACCCGACGGGCTGGCAATCACGCCGATCACGCACAGCGATATGACCGATCGCAGTCTCTCGCGGCAATTGCTGACAACGATGAACACCCAGGGTCTGGCGCAACCTGTCCACGTTCTCTCCGGCAAGGGAGATCCGGCATGGGGTGTTGAATACACGGCCGTCCCCTACGAAGGTCGGTGGCTGCTTCCTCTCACCAATATGCTGACCGGGGAGCAGACTGTATCATTGCCCAACGCCGGTAACGCCCGCGACCTGATCACTGGCCGACAGCTCGACGCGGCAAAGATCAACTTGCTTCCGATGCAACCCCTGTTGCTGGAAGTCGAACTGCCTTCGCCTTCCGGCCCGTAAACGTCCATTGCCCTGCCTGATCCCGTCGACGTTTACAGGTTGGCGAGCCCTTGCAGCCTCCCCGCAAATTTCTCCGCCATTCTGGCTGACCTGCCCCGGACCGACCGATTCCCCCTGCACGAGCGGGGAGCGCACTGCCCGATTCACATTCCTGTAACGCAACCCATACCTGCTTCCTCCGGCCCACCGCCAGCATGAATGCTGGACGTGTCTAGTACCCCATAACCTCGATTTTTTCGGATACCTCTCCTCCGTGCTCATTCGGGATAGATGCGAAACTTCGAGCGTTATGGGGTACTAGCATTGTTCGCCTTTTCTTTCTCCACAAAAACCCCATCGTTTTTCTCATTCTCTCATCCGCCTACATGTCACTCTCATTCGCCAATTTTATCCCTCCGGCAAATCATTGATACCCAGTGATTTGTCTCCATTTCAGCGAGTCTTCTCCTTTCTCCGCTCCCGGATTCACTCCGGGGAATATGCTCCGGATGACATTACCAACAACGCCTATATCTTCAGCATTTCCTTCGACGATCTCATCAATAACGCGAAGTTTTCGAATGCGCTGTATTCCAGCTCCAACATCTTTGGCGCCAGTACCGAAGGCGCAGGGGATAGCGAACGCCGCTACGTGACGCCCAATCAAGGCCAGACAAGTGCATCATTCGTCATCGCGTTTGATTTCTCCCAGGCTGGCTACGAGATAACCGGTTTTTCCATCAATGACTCGCTTTACATCAATAATAACGCAGTAAGGGATTGCGCATAAATAGCATCATTAATTTCGTGGATTGAAATGGTAATTCCAATCGCCGTGAAACGCGGCGCGTTCGATGGAGAGGGCAGCTATTTCGGAGTCGGAAACGAGAAGGCCCTTTTCGTACATTGCCGGATCCAATTCGGACTGTATGCGCAGGCCGGTTGTGGTCGTGGTGGCGGCGATCAGCTGGATAATCACCTCGTGGCTGATCAACGGCTTGCCCCGCCAGTTTTTGGTTATTTGGCAAAACATGCGGTGTTCGATTTTGTTCCACTTGCTTGTGCCAGGCGGGAAATGGCAAACGGTTACGCCCAGTCCGGTCTGGTCGGCCCATTGCCGGAGGCATTTTTTCCAGAGCCGTCCGCGTGCGCTGTTGCTGCCGCCGCAGTCGGCCATGATCAGGATTTGGAGGCGCAGGGGGTTGACCCGGCGGGCCAGCAGCGCGTTGCTGCCGCCGCAGTCGGCCATGATCAGGATTTGCCCGGCCTCGGGATAGCGCCATTCGCCCGGTTGCGACCACCAGCGCCCTATGCTGTTGACCGCAAATTGCGCCGTCTCGCTGTCACTTCCCACGCTCACCCAGCCTTCATTGAGCGTGGTGTCGTAAATGCCATATGGCACATCCCTCTTCTTATCGTCTCGCACGCAAGCCCGGTGGCCCTCGATACCGCTCTTATCCCCCCGTAGCCAAGTTCCCTCGCCTCCGCTCCGGCCCACAAACGACGTTGCCGCTCACCAAGTTGCTCCTTGATCAACTCATACCTCCTCGACACCCCTTCGTAATCCAAGGCTTTCATCGCCGCCTCTTCTCTCTTCTCTCTCCCTCAATATCAAAGATATTATTTATGCGCAATCCCTAAGACACGGAGTTCAATCCGGAGAAAACGGGTCGGTCCGGGCTGGTTCGGGTTGGTCTGGTTCGGTTCGGGATCAAAACTCCTTCCGGACTCCGTGACCTCCGTGTCTCTGTGTCTCTGTGTCTCTGTGGTTGATTCTTCTTCAGCGTTTTCTCCTTCCCCCTCCACTTTCAATTACACCCGTCAGCGCCCTTCGTCCGGGATTTTTGTGTAAAAATCCGGAAGCCCCGGTTACAGGCCGGTGCCGGTATCGAGCTTTATTCCGGAAACCTTCCGCGTCTGTTCGGCGCGGAATTCGCCCAGCGCCTTTTTCACGTTCGCATCCCCGAGCGCGAGCATGGACGCGGCAAAGATGGCGGCGTTGACGGC
>JAISAX010000395.1 GCA_031266495.1 Opitutaceae bacterium | reverse complement strand
GATTCGAACCCGCAACCAAGGGATTATGAGTCCCCTGCTCTGACCGTTGAGCTAAAGGCCCGTTTTCCGGCTTCACCGGAAGCCGCTGACGAAAATGGTTTTTCCGGCGGGTGCAACGTCAGGGTTTTGCCGTCGGCAAAACCCGGGTTCAGCTCCGGGGCATCGGCGGAGGCGGAGGCACCCGCTCGCGATCCGCCAGCGCCTGCCTCACCGCCGGCCGCCGGTTGCGGTACCAGAGCGCCAGGCCCCCCTGGAAAAACAATGTCACCAGCATGACCGTCAGGTAGAACGCAAAAAACGCGGGCCGGAGCAGCAGCCGGATGTCGCCGGTCGTGATGCCGGCCTGGTCGAGCAACGCGCTCACCCCGGCCCCGCCGGCCGTGAGTTGCCCCAGGAGCCGCGCTTCGTCGAAAAGCGCGAGGTTGACCGCCGCGTACACCCAGATCGTGCCGAGGATGACGAGTTGCGCGCCCACCAGCGCGGTCGCTCCGCCGGCATCGCCGCGTTTCAGGCGGCGGTTGCCGAGCAGCTCGATCACCCCGCCGGCCGTCACCAGCGTGCCGACGAACACGCCGACCCGTTCGGCAAAGGCGAGCGAAAGCAGGGTGCAGGCTCCCGCAAAAAGCGCGATGCTCCAGCCATCGAGAGCGGAAACGACCAGCACGCGGCGAAGTTTTTTTTCGGAAAGGGAATCGGGCATGGAACGGGAAACATCATCGTCAACCGGCGCGCCGTTTTCAGCAACACTCCGCATGCGATCGCGGTGCGCGGCAGGGTTCCGGATTCGCCCGGCAGCCGTGTTGCCTTCTCGACATGCACGGGGGTCTGCGGCCACGATCCGCGGTCATGTCCACGACGATCTACGAACAGCTCCGCGCCGATATCATCACCGCCGTCAAGGCACGCGACTCCGCCACCGCGACGGTCCTTCGCACCAATGACGGTGCCATCCAGCGCGCAGCGATGGACCTCAACAAGCCGATCGACGACGCGCTCGTCATCGCCACGTTGCGCAAGTCCGTCAAAAACCTCGCCGACGCCAAAGCCCAGTTCGAAAAGGGCGGCCGCGCCGACCTCGTCGCCGCCAATGACCGCGAACTGCGCCTCATCGAAAAGTATCTGCCCCGCCAGCTTGATGCTGCCCGGCTGGAAGCCCTCGTCGCCGAAGCCATCGCCGCCACCGGCGCAGGCTCGAAAAAGGAAATGGGCAAGGTCATCGCCGCGCTCAGGCAGCACCCCGATGCCGGCCTGATCGACTTCGGCGCCGCCAGCAAACTGATCCAGGCGAAGCTGGCGTAACATCAGGGGGCGCAAGAGCTTCAGATCTGATGTTATGCATGCAGCCGGTGCCGGGGAGGGCACGCGTCTCGCGTGCCGGCCTGGGCGTCTCGCCCAAGCCTTTGCTGACGATCCGGTCCGAACCGAACCGTGTTCGGCGAGACGTCGAACACTGCACGCGAGACGCGTGCTCTCCCCGGACCGGTTCGGATCGACTCGGCTCGGCTCGGTTTGGTTTGGTTTGACAGCAAAATACCCTCGGCTGCGTAACTTCAGTTCAGATCTGGAAATCGCCCGGCTTGTCGGTGGCGTGCGAGTCGCGGGAGTCGTGCGAGTCGCGGGAATCCGGACTGTGGTCGGCGGCGCTTTCCTTGTTTTTGTCGTAAAAAATGCGCACATCGGGCCGGGTTTTTTCCCCGTCCTGTTGCAGGAGTTGCGAGGCGCGCAGCAGTGCGCGCCTGGTGCTCATGGTCAGGTTGGCCTCGGCAGGGAAAATGTTTTCCGCGCCGATTTTTTGCCAGGCTCCGGCGCGGCGGAGCACTTTTTTGACGTCGGGGTTGATGCCGCTCACCAGCAGGTGGCGCCCGGTGGTCTGCATGTAGTCGTGGAGTTGCAGCAACGACATCACCGAGGTGGCGTCGAGGTGGCGGGCGTTTTTCATGCGCAGGATGACCACGCGCGTGGCTTCGTCGCCGGCGAGTTGGCGGACTTGTTCCTGAAACAGGTCGGCGGCGCCGAAAAACAGTTCGCCCTCGACGTGCACGATCGAGATGGCGGCGTTCTTGCGTCCGCTGCTGTCATCGAGTTCCGAGAGGTGTCCGCTGTCGTTGAAGCCGTATTCGACCAGGGAGGGCGCGCCGGCTTTGCGCAGGAAGAGGACGAGCGAGACGCCGACGCCGACGTAGATGGCGATGTCGAGCTTGAGGAAAAAGGCCGCGAGTAGTGTGGTTGCGAGTACGATGGCGTCCGACCCTGTGGCCCGCCAGGCGAGCCGGAGCTGGTCGCGGCTGATCATGCGCAGGCCGATACGGATGAGGTGCGCGGCGAGGCTGGCCACGGGGATGTGGTTGATGAGCGGGGCAACAAAAAACAGCGCGCCGAGCACGATCACGCTGCTCATCAGGGATGCCATTTGCGTCCTGGCGCCGCTCTGGAAGTTGGCTCCGCTGCGCGCGAACGACGCCGAGCCGGGCATCGCGCCGTAGGCGCTGACGACGATGTTGGCCGTGCCCATCGAGACGAGTTCCTGGTTCACGTCGATTTGCTGGCCGGACTTGGCGGCAAACATCCGGGAGAGCGAGACGGCTTCGAGCATGCCGAGGATCGAAATGGCGAGCGCGGCGCCGAGCAGCGTGGGGATGACGCCCCAGGTGTCCGGCCCGAGCGGCATGCCGATGAAGGAGGGTAGTTCCACGGACAATACGCCTTCGTCGGAAATCGTGCGCAGGCCCCAGGTGTCGTCGAGGTGGAGCCACTTTGTCAGCAACGCGATTGCCACGAGGCCGATCAGTTCGGCGGGCACGCGGCGGATGTAGTGTCCGCAGATTTCAAAGATCGCCAGCGTCCCCACGCCCACGGCCAGCGCCCAGGGGTTGAACCGGAAATGGGCGATCTGTTGCAACGCGTCCCACAGGTTGCCGATAAAGCTGCCGTGCGAACCGGCCTGGGTGATGATGCCAAAAAAGTGCGGCGCCTGTCCGGCCGCGAGCAGGATGCCGATCGCGGTGCCGTATCCGATGATGACCGAGCGCGAGATGAATTGCGTGATCTTGCCAAACCGCGCCAGCCCGGCCACGAGCTGGAACAACCCGATGAGCGCCGCCAGCACGATGGTGATCTGCGCGGGCGTGAGGCCTTTGCTCGATACCGAGTAGATGGTGGCCGCGAGCACGATGCTCATCGAGTTGCTCGGACCAAATACGAGGTGGTGCGACGATGTGAAGAGCGCCGCCACGAACCCGCCGATGATCACCGACATGATGACCATGAGCGGCGGCAGCCCGGCAATGAGCGCGAAGCCGATGGCCTGCGGTATCGAAACAAGCGATACGGTGGCGGCGGCGAGGGCGTCGGCCCGGAATTTTTCGAGGTCGTAGGCGCGGAATTCGCCGCCGAGCGGGAAACGTTCTCGCAGCCAGCGGAGCGAGCTGCGCCCGATCCGCGACGCAGCGGCGAGGGTGGTCGGCGAGAAGCGGAATGCGTTCATGCGACACGCCGCGTCGCGGGCGTTCGGGTCTGCGTTTGTGTCCGGGTTCGCATCTGCATCTGCGTCTGCGCCCGGACCCGGGTTCGCGTCCGGGTCCGGGTCCGGATAAAAATTCCGGGAAAGCCCGCGTCACACATTCCCTGCTTCGGTTTTTTCACCGGTCCCTCTCCCTCATGCCTCCACGCCGAGTTTTTCCAGGATGCGTTGCAGGTCGTCGTTGCCGGCGTATTCGATGACGATCTTGCCGCGCTTCGGCGTGTGTTTGAGGGCAACGCGGGCGCCGAGATGGGAGATGAGGCGTTTCTCGATATTGGCCACCGCGGCGGCCTCGACGGGGGGCAGGTGGCGGCTGGCGCCGGCCACGGGCGGCACGGGCGAGATGCCGCCGCTCCCGCCACTCCCGCCGGCCTTGCGGGCCTGCACGAGCTTTTCCGTGGCGCGGACGCTGTGGCCTTCCTCGATCACGCGCCGGGCGAGGACGGCGCGCTGCGCGGGGTCCTCGATGCCGAGGAGCACCTTGGCGTGGCCGACGGAGAGGAGTCCCCGGGCGACAAATCCTTGCAGTTCGCCGTCGAGCGTGAGGAGGCGCAGGGCGTTGGCCACGGTGGGTCGGCCCTTGCCGACGCGTTCGGCGGCGGCTTCCTGCGTGAGGTCGAAATCGCGGATGAGGCTGGCGTAACCGTACGCTTCTTCGAGCGGGTTGAGGCTTTCGCGCTGGAGGTTTTCGATCAGGCCGAGCGCGGCGGCAGAGGCGTCCTTCGCCTCCACGAGGCGGGCGGGGATGGTCTTTATCTTGAGGAGCTGGAAGGCGCGCCAGCGGCGTTCCCCGGCAATGAGCTGGTATTTGCCTTCGCCAACCTTGCGCACGACCACCGGCTGGAGCAGGCCTTCGGCACGGATGCTTTCGGCAAGCTCCTGGAGTTGCGCGGGCGCGATGTCCTTGCGCGCCTGATACGGACTCGGGGCTATGGCGGCGACGGAGATTTCCAGAAATCCGCTGGCAGCCGGCGTGGTCGCAACGGAGGAGGAGGGGGGGGGGGGGGGGGGGGTGGGCGGGGGGGAGGTGGAGGATGTTTTTGTCGCGGCGGGTGCGGCGGGAATGGCGGGCGCAACGGAAGCGGCGGGAGCGGCGGGAGGGCCGGAGTTTTTTTTGGCCGGACCGCCGGCGGCGATGAGGCCGCCGAGGCCGCGACCGAGACGGGATTTGGAAGGAGGTGGCATTGGCAAAAACAGGGAGTGTGGAATGCGGAATGAAAAAGGCGCGGGAGGCGCGGGAGAGGCGGAAGGAGCGGGAGGTGATGCGGGTCAGTTGCCGCCGGGAATGAAGAGTTTTTGGCCGACCTGGATTTTTGTGGGATCGGTAATGCGGTTGGCGTTCATGATGTCCTTCGCCCTGGCGCCGGTTTTGGCCGCGATGGAGGAGATCGTGTCGCCGCGTTGCACGGTGTATTCGATGCCTTCCTTGGGGAAATCCGGGTTGAACGTTGGCGGGTTGACGTTGGGCGGGGTTGTCCGGGCGGTGTTGACGGATTTGGCGATGGAATCGATGGCGGCGTTGGTTTCCCGGGCGAGTTTTTCCATCTGGTTGCCGACTTGCTGGAGGGTGTCGCTTTTCGACTGGGCGATGGCGGCCTTGAGGAGGCGGCTGGTCTCGTTGATCGATTCGTTGACGTACGAGGTGCTGGCATAGCTTTGCCCCGAATTGGTGATCTGTTGCCTGAGCCTGGCGTTCTCGGTTTCGAGTTGTTCGACGCGGCTGGCGAGTGTCCGGATGTTTTCGCTGGCGAGGGCGACTTCCTGGCGCAGGGCGGCGAGGTCGGCGGCGGGATTCGCGGGGGGTTGCTGGTACTGCTGCGCCCGGGCCGGGGGGGTAGTGGTGGTGGTCAGGCTGGCTAGCGCCGCCAGCAACAGGGTCATGCCCCGGATCATGGGTTTGGTTTTCTTGATGAGCATGGGGGCGCACTTTGAGGAATCTTCGCAAAGTTTGAAGATAGAAGTTTGCGGCCTCCGGGTCCGCGTCCGATGTCCAGGGGCGTCCCGTAATCTTCCGTTCGCAATGTGGTTTTGCTTTGGGGCGATGCAGGACCGGGCTTCCCCCCTTTTTCAATTTCGGGGGGGGGCGGGGGGGACTTTCAGCTGCGGGCGCCGCGATAACGGCGCAGCGCCGTCCATTAGTCATTCATGCCTATGAAATTGGTGGCATTGAGGCCGAGGTCCTGGATCGAGCTGGCGGCGCTTTCGGACAAAACCGCCGCGGCCAACGCTCCAGGGGCGAGAAGGCCGCGCCAAATGACGCGCAAAAAGGCGTGCGCAGGAGGGCGCGCGCCGGTGCGGGTCTGGTTTGTCGATTGTTGTTGCATGGTTTGTAGTGGTTGTAGTGGTTGCATTTGCCCGTCAGGGGATGATGGCGGAGACGATTTCGCTCCAGGGGCCTTTCTGGCCGCGGTTGTTTTCCCAGCGCAGACAAAAATAGACCGTCTTGCCGCGCAGTTCGTCCGCAAACTC
>JAISAX010000337.1 GCA_031266495.1 Opitutaceae bacterium | reverse complement strand
GTGCCACTGGACAGATTGCAGGAAACGCTGGCGCGGGCCGGTGTCATGCTGACGTTTTTCAACGACATGGACATGTCGCCACCGTTGTCCGACGCCGTGATCGCGGCGCAGATTTTGGGCGCGCATGGTTTTTTTGGAAACTGGGACGCGCGGCTCGAAGCGCCGCTTGCACGCCCAATGGCGCGGCACTGGGCGCGGCGTCTGGCGGCAGTGCGCGATATCAAAAGCGATGGGTGTAATTAAAAAATGGATACTTACGATGGCGCGGTTTCGCACGCCGAATTTTCGGCACTCCTGGCCCGGGCCGGAGTGCCGTTGACGGGCAACATTTACGATGCGGAGGAGACAGGCGCGCGGACGCTTTCATGCGGTGAAGCCGCGCTTTGGGTGCGTCCGTTTTTGCAGGTCCGGGCTTCCGGTGCGCGGCGGGAATTTGCCGGGCCGGGCGTCGCCGGGCCGAGCCAGGCGTTGGTGAAGGAGGAGGCGGCGTCACGATCGCCGGTTGTTGATTCTTCCTCGAAGGGAGGTTGCCCGATCTGATCAATCAGCGTCAGATCGGGCGCGCCCACACTTTGTCCGGTCTCGGCGCCTTGATGGATGAGTGTGCTCTGAAGTTTTGCGATGGGCACCTCGCGCGGCGAGATGCCGGCCTTCACGGCAAGCGCGGCCGCTGTTCCCGCGGCTTGCCCTTCGCCCATGCAAATGGGGACGACGCGCGTGGAGGCCACCGCTTCGTGCGTCGCCGACATGCATTTGCCCGCCATCAGCAGGCCGTCCACCCCGGCGGCCACAAGGCTGCGGTAGGGGATGGTGTAGGCGCGGACGTTGCGCGAATCGACCCACGTGCCCGAGGGGCGGTGAATGTCGATGTGGTATCCGCCCATGCTGACGGCGTCGTCAAAATGGCGTCCGGCGACGAGGTCGTCGCCCGTGAGCACGTAGTCGCCGACGATGCGCCGGCTCTCGCGCACGCCGAGGATGGGAGCGATTTCATCGAGGAAGGCGTTGGCAAAACCGGGAACCCATTTGCGGAAGAAGCGGACGAGTTCGGGGATTTGTTGATAGGTGCGCGTGTACGCGCCGCTCAGGCTGGCGCCATCGACGGGGTTGAGGCCGAGCACGCGCGACATGACAACGAGGAACTGGTCGCGCCGGTGCAGGCGCACGCCGACGATGCGCGTTTGCGGGACAGTGAGGTCTCCGGCCTTTCGCGCCTGTTCGACCAGACCGGCAAAGCCGCCGCAAATGATCACGTCCATCGAGTCGATGCGGCGCATGGTGCGTTCCCACACGCCGGGGTGCCGGGAGATCCATTCGCGGTAATTGAGGTCTTTGTTTTTGCAGGCCGCGAGGAAGGCAGCCGGGTCAACTCCGGCGAGCCGGAATCCCAGGGAGGGGGCTTGCACGAGACCGTCGGCTTCGCGGCCTTTGTCCCATTGCACGCCGCCGTGCGCGGCCACGTCGCCGTCGCCGCTGCAATCAATGACCACGTCGGCGTGGATCATTTGGAGTCCGGATTTGTTGAGCACGATCGCGCCTGCGATCCGGTCGCCTTCGCGCAGCGTTTCCACGAGTTGCGTCTTCAAGAGGACATCGAGTCCGGCCTCGTCGGCCATCGTCACGGCGAGGCATTTCCAGGAGTGATTGTCGATGCTGATCGCCGAGCCGCATTTGGGATCGAGAACAAAGTCCGATGCCGCGCCTTCGCGGCGAAGCCGTCCGGTGATTTCGAGCGGGAGGCCTTTGACCAACAAACGATAGTCGCGGTCGTGAAAACCGAGCCAGGGCAGCGTGGCGGAGATGCCGCCGAGGAATCCGTTGCTGTCGATGAGCAGGGTTTTGGCGCCGTTGCGGGCCGATGCGAGCGCGGCGCAAATACCGGCGGCGCCTGAGCCGACGACGAGCACTTGTGTTTTGTAAGTTTGCATATGGGTGCGACGGGGGGGGGGGGGGGGGGCAGGCGTTCAGAGGGCGATTTTCAGGACTATTTTTTTTACGGGAACGGGTTGTGCCACAGAGCAACCGGGCTTGTGTCCGTCGGCAGGAAACAGCACGGAAAAGTCACCTGCGTTCATGAGCAGAGGCGTGGGCGTGGCGTTTGTGTCCGCGAGTTCGTAGAGTGTGCAGTCGTTTTTCGCAGTGCAGGGGTCCGTGATCTTGAGGAGATGAAGGGGGATGTACTGGATGATTTCCTGTCCCGAGACCATGTATTGCAGATCGACATAGCGTTGATGGGACTCGAATTTTTTCCCGGAGGCCGGCGCGCTGGGATAGCTTTGGACAAGCGCGTAAACGTGGTCGCCATCCAGGGGATATTTTCCATCCGGAGTACCTGGCCGGAAGGAATGCAAATAGTCGAATGCCTGCGCGAGGCCGGGCAGGAGATTCCGGTAAACGGAGGAGTTTTTCAGTTGGTCATAAATCATGTTGTCATGCGTAGTGGAATTTCTTGTGATATATTTTATTTTGACCAAGACAATGTTTTTCTCCACCGGATTTGGACATGATTGGCCTTGCGGTTTTTCCCTTGCTGCGTGGACTGCAAATCAAAATTTGAAAATGTTGATCCGAAGGCGCAAACATCCCGCAAAGAACAAACTTTCCCTTTCGGAAAAAGCCTACAATCACTTGGTTAACAAACTGCTTAGCCGTGAACTTTCGCCAGGTGATATTATCAACAGGAGGCAGGTGGCCACGGAATTGCGCATGAGCGTGGCCCCCGTGCTGGAAGCCATGGTGCAGTTGCAGAACGATGGTTTTGTGGAGTCCATCCAGCGAAAGGGCACCATTGTCAAATCGATCAGGTTGGAAGATTTGCGCGGGTTGGTGATTGTGCGGGAAGCACTGGAGGTGGAGGCCGCGCGTTTTTTTTGCGGTCCCAGAATCACGCAAGATTTCGACCGTCTGCGGCAGTTGGCACAGAAGCTGGAGGACGCCTGCACGCAGCCGGAAATCAGTTGGAAGCTGGATTTTGAGTTTCATCGCGCATTGGTGGAACTTGCCGAATGCCCCGCGCTTCTGAGCATTTATGACAAGGTCATGATGCATAAGCTTTTTCTCGGGCAAAATTTGTTGGTTTCCGTGCACGGAGGTCCAAGCCATCATAGTCATTTGCAACTTCTTGAGGAACTCCAGACCAGAAATGCCGACAAAGCCGGCCAGTCCATCCGGCGACACATACGCGCCGGGAAAACCGTTTTGTTGAACTTGCCGGAGGAATAACTCCTCTCGCCCTTGCTCCGCACTCCGTCACCTTCTGCTGGAACACCATGGCCTAGTTTGGAAAAGGTGCGGAAACGCGAAAGGGGCTTCGCAAGCGAAGCTACTAAATAAAGTGCTATTTCTGTGCAGCTCCTGAATGGTATTATCCGAGATTTCCGTTGTCAGCCGGTCCCGTCGATTCGCCGATGAAGAGGGGGAAACTTGAGCGAGGGGATGAAACGGGGCCAAGGCTTTCGTCGTTGATGACGAAAATTGAAATGTCGCGCCCAATTATCGCCGATCCAAGTGACGGATGATCTGACCAGTTTCTGGCGCGACATGTATCCAAAAGCGAAGGCCAAACTTTCCCGCCGTTACCCGCGCCACGAGGGGCGGTGAGGGGCGGGGGGAGGATGACGCTTGAGGCCCATGAGCGTTGGGCCGCGCGTAATCAGAATTTTCGCTTCAGGATTTCAGACGCAGTCGGTGTGTCACGCCAATACAGGCGGTCAGCGCGAGGAGTCCGGTCAGCCACGCGGCGGCAGGCTCGGGAATGGCGGTGTGACTGATGCTGACATCCGAAAAACTGATCCGGGATGCATCAAACCCGGCGTTGCCGAAGCCGACGCTGTTAAATGTCAGTGTCTCGGGAGTGGTCTCCACCCAGGAGCCGGTCACGGAGTAACTGGAGGCGTCACCTGTCCCGATCAGTGACCAGGTGACAGTGATGGTGTTCGGTGCGGTCAGTTTGTAACTCATGCTGAAACTGTAACTGCCGTCCACCAGGTAGGCGTCGTTGGACGGGTTGACTCCGGCGCGTTGCGTGGCGCTTCCCGCTGACCACCACGCGCCCGTGTTGTCGGCATTCCGTTCCCACAGGCGGCTGGGCTTGAGGCCTTCGCTGGCTGTGTTGCTGCCGTTTTCGGCGTAGTAGCCGAGCCAGCCGTTGACGTTGGAGCTGCCATTGGTGTTAAAAACGCCCCAGCGAAAGCCGTACTGAAGGGGGGCACCAAGTCCATCGAAGGTGACAGTCCCGGAAAAAGTCAGGACGTCGCCGATGTTTTGCAGCGTGACGGAATCAATGGGGGACGAGAGGAGCGTCGCGTTTGCGGATTTCGTGGTGCCGTCTCCGAGGACGGGGAGGATGTGTCGAGGCCGCTGGTGACGGCAGAACCGGTGTCTTTACGCCAACCAGTGACGGCATCGGCGGAAAGCGCGTTCGCACAGAAGAGGGCGGACGCGACCAGCAGGGTGGAACGAATGAGGTGGAGGCGGGGGAGTGGTGTATTCATCGCGAATAATGCTGAAGAGACGGAATGATGATTCAATATTGTCGTGGTTTTACTTGGTGAATGAGGTGTGTGTGAATGTTCAGGTGGAGCGATCATGCCAGCGTCGCTGAGGGTGGGGAAATGGTGGTGTTCATCGGGAGCCGGCGTTGTTTTGAACCGTAACGAGGCGGAGCATGGTGGAGGGGGGGGGGGAGGGGAGGGAGTATGGTTTGTCGCGGTTGGCGGGGAGGGTTTCCCAGCGAAGCGAAAAGAGTGTGCCGGGAATCGCGGTTCCGGTGTCTTGCGCCCAGTTGACTTGCATGCCGGGGACCGGACTTTGCGGATGATTGAGCGCATCCGGCAGAGGCGTGTGGTTCCAGGGCATTTCGGAGGCGGGAACGCGCTTGCCGAGCTTGAGAGTCGCCGGGTCAATGAGATGGAAGCCGCCTTGGAAACGGGGGTGCCGGATGAAGGCGCCGAGGCGTCCGTCGATGATCCCGGCTTTGCCGATGTGAATCTCGTAAGGAATGCTGCCGTCGCCGTGGAAGTCCCAGCGGTAATCCCATTGAGTCGCCTGTGTGTGTTTCCAGGCGCCGTTTTCGTGGGTGGCGATGAACATCTGCGTTTTGCCGTCGGCGTCGTATTTATGATAGGTGATGAGGAGGCGGTTGTTCGCGTCGAAACCGACAAGTCCGGTGCCGTTGATGATGCCGCCGCGGTCGGGTATGGGGTCAACGATGACGCCGGGGGTGTTGATGGTGATGGGCAGGGGGACGGGTTTTCCGTCGATGGTTGTCCAGTCGATGAAGTTGGCGCTGCGGAGGTAGCCGAGGTTGTTGTTGGTTGAGGCTTCGTTGAATGGGGCGGTTCGCCAGACCCAGGTGAGGTGGTAGTTGCCGTCGGGTCCGGGGGTGGGGCCGATGGGGTAGGCGCGGCGGGCGTTTTCGCCGTCAAAGAGGGGGGCGGGGAGGAGGCGTTTCCATGTTTTGGCGGGTTCGTCGTAAACGTTAAAAATGGTTTCGTATTTGCCCGCGTGTCCGTGGCCTTGGCGGTAGCTGTAAACGAGGCGTCCGTCAGGGAGGTTTTCGAAGCGCGGGTAGGTGACGCCTTCTTCGCCGGTGCCGGTCATGCGGTGCATGGGTTCGAGGGAGGTCGGGTCGTCGGGGCGGGTGGTGCGGAAATAGACGAGGGGCGTGGCGTGCATGTTGCCGCTGACGTGGATGCCGCCATCGCGGTCGAAGCCGAGGACGATGTTGTTGTGGCTGTCGTGGGCGACGCGGCTGGGGAGGGATTTTGTTTGCCAGGTGGTTTTGGCGGAGCGGGTGGTGTCGAGTGCGCGCCAGGCGATGGTCATTTCGCGCCGGGGGTTGTAGTAGGCGGCGTATTGGCGGTCGGGGCGTGTGAGGAGGGTGAGGCCGACGCGGAAATCCGAGCACACGAGGTCGATGTCGGTGATGTCGAGTTTGAGGTCGGGGTGCGTGCGGCGCCATCCGGCGAGGCGGGTTTCGGGGATGGGTTGTTTGTGTTGCGCGGCGATGGCGGCTTGTTGGCGCGCTTCGGCGGCTTCGTCCACGCGTTCGATGGAAAAATCGTCGAGGTGAGCGGTGACGCGGGCGTTGTTGATCGAGTGGAGCCGGATGCCGACGGTGGCGGTGTTGGCGGGGGCAATGCCGTCAAATGAACAGGCGTGCCATTCGGTGAAACGGGGGTCGAGCTGGATGAGGATTTCGTTACTGTGTTTGGCGGCGTTGAGCGCGGTGCCGTTTTTGTCGTAAAATACCATGCAGGTTGTCATGCCGCGTCCGGCGATGATGCGCGCCTGGAAGTGGATGCGGATGCGGTCGCCTTCGGTGGCGGGGAGTTTTGTGGAGTGGAGTTCGCTGCCGCCCTGGTCGTCGTCGTCCACGACGAGGAGGCCGAGTTTTCCGGTGTGCGCGGCTTCGGCGGTGACGCGGCTTTTCCCGGCGTCAACGCGCGGCGCGGTCCAGCCGGAGAGTTCGTCCTCGAAGCCGGGGTTCGGGAGCGAGAGTGTTTCGGCGATGGTCATGGTAGCGACGAGGATTGCGATGGTGGCGGCTGCCGCTGTGCGTAGTGCCTGGAGGATGTCGGGGAGAGGGTTCATTTTTTCGCGGAACGAAACGCGGTCTTCACGGCGGGTGACCGAACGGGGGCTGACGTCTGGCAGGCAAGTGCTGGGCATGGCGGGCGCCAACACCGTCACGGGGACGGGAGGAGCGGACAATGCTTTCGCCGTTTTACCTGGTGAATGACCTTTGCCGATCATTCCGTTTTGTATCCGTTTTATGGATTTTCGTGCAGGGAGGGGCCGTCCACCCAAAAGCCTTCCACGTGGATGCGCAGGGGATATTCGGGGTAGCCCTTTTCGTTGCGCTGGATCATGCCGATGAGCTGGTTGACGGCGGCGGCGCCGATGCCTCTTGCGTTCTGGTCAACGCCGCCGAATCGCGGGTGTTTCCGGTAATGGGACACGACCGCGACTGCCATCTCGTCGCAGAGGCGCAGGCCGGCCTCCTCGAGGCCGGTGGTGATGGTGGGATCGGGCATGATCATCGCGTGCAGTCTGTTTTTTCCAAGCCACTCACGCACTTGTTGCGCCCAGCGTCGCAGAAGGGTTTTGTTGAGTCCGCCTTCCTCGGTGGGCGTGTCGTCCACGTGACAAATCCGGGGACGAATCCCGAGCCGGGTGCATTCGCTGGTGTAGCCGCCCGAGTAGTTGTAGTCGGTGCGTTCCTCCCAATCGGGCCAGGAGAACATGCCGATGTTGCGATATCCGATGGAATGCAGGCGTTGAACAGCCAGGCGCGCGCATCGAAACTGGGCGTTGGTGACGAGGTGGAAAACCGGCGTGTGCGAATAACCGAAAGCGACAACCGAGTAGTTTTCCCACGGGAGAGGATCGAGGTTGTGCGCCTGGGGCAGGGGAGGGACGAGGATCCCCTGGATCTGACGGCTTTTGAGGATGCGGGTAAGGCGCTCGATGGTCATCCCGGGTTCCTGGAGCCACAGTTCTTCGACATTGTAGCCGGCCAGTCTCGCCTGCTCGCGCGCACCCTGCCAGTAAAGGTCGAAATCGGGATTGCTACGGAGAATACCCCGGTTCCGGAAGTTGTTGAGCCAGGCAAAGGTGGCACGGTAGCCGGGGGCTCTTTTCTGCTGCCGGTAGACGTTGAGCGCGGCGAGCATGGGATCGGGCTCGTAGCCCATCTCCCGGGCCAGCGCGGTGATGCGTTCGCGGGTCGCGGCTGTGATCGCAGGGCTGCCATTGAGAGAGAGGGAAACGGTCGAATGCGATACTCCTGCCCTGAGGGCGATCTGGCGCATGGTGACGCGTGGGGTGGTTTTCATTCACCAGGTAAAATGACGAGCGTGTTGCCCGTGTGCAAGCGAACGATCAGGGTCGTTCTCATGCCTTGCGCCCCGCATGTTCACCTGTCATCTATTCTCCGTTACGCTTCGCCCGCCACGCGGTCGAATGAAGGGAGCGGCTGGCGCGGTTTTACGCTGATCGAATTGCTGACCGTGATCGCCATCATCGGCGTTCTGGCCGGATTACTCATCGCCACCCTCGGCCCTGTTCGCCAGCGGGCGCACCAGGCCACCTGCATCAGCCGGCAGCGGCAACTGGGTGTGGCATTCCAGCTGTATGCCAACGAGAACCGGGACTGCCTGTTGCAGCCCAAAAATGATCCGGATCACCGATGGCCGATCCTTGTCGCGCCGTGGCTCGACCTGGGAAAGATGCCTGTGTCAAAGCTGCAGATGCAGCCGATCTTCCGGTGCCCGACACAGTCGGAATACAGCGACGCCCGGGGGATTTTTGGATACAACATGACCTTGGAGGAATCCGGCGATCCGCCTTCATCACCGGTGCGGCTGGCGTCGTTGAGCAATCCCCGCGACTTCCCGGTGCTGGCAACGTCCGATGGTTCGGGTGGCGGCGGGCAGCGCTTGTCGCGTGGCGGTCCGCCGTCGAAGGCGAAGGAATATGGCTACATCGGAAACGAGGATAAATTCGGGCCGTCTCCAAATTTTCGTGACAAGGCGATTTTCCTGTTTGCGGACTGGCATGTGGAGGCGCGCGGCGTTTGCGATCGCAACCAGTGGCCGTGGAAAGAGACGGATACAACATTTTTACCGAAATGAGGTCTGCGCCTGCGATGCGGCCTGTTTGCCAAGAGCAGGCTTGTGCCGGCACCCGGCCTGCTGGACGTATCCTGCGTCCGGAAACTTTTCGTGTTGCGGGGAAGAATCCGGTTTGCCGCCACCGTGACGGCGGGTGAATGTCCCGCCTTTTATATTCAATCCATGAGCGTGGACTTCGACAAAATTACCGACGACCTGATTGCCGACCTGGTGCTCCGGGTGCGCGCCGCCGTTTACCGGACGATGGCGCCGCTGGAAATAACCGCATGGCGCACGGCGGAACCGATGGCGTTTTCCGCCCGCGAATCGGGCACGCGGCTGGCCTTGCGTCCCGGCGATTGCTGGGGCGAACAACTTTTCGACTGCGCGTGGATGCGTTTCCGGGCCGTCGTGCCGCCGGAGTACGCGGGCGCGGAACTCGTGGCGCGCATCGACATCAATGGCGAACTGTGTCTCGTCGATGAAACCGGC
Source organism: Opitutaceae bacterium (assembly GCA_031266495.1). The sequence goes on along the minus strand of JAISAX010000337.1, from coordinate 2,876 downwards.
ACGCCGGTGCGCGGACTCACCTGCGTGAAATCCACCTTCGATCCCAGGTTGGGCGGCCCCGGCAAGACAACGTGGCGGCTGCCGCCCGGCGCTGGCCGCACCGGCGGCGTGGTCGAATTTTGGGGCGACGCGGCGTTCAACGATCTTTTCGGGGCGGTCATGGACGGCGGTCGTATCGCGCTGGCGGAGCTGGCCATCTGCCGGGAAGACGTGCGCCAGCTTTATTATGATCTGGAGACATTGCACGACTGGCTGGCAACCCTGCCGGTCGCGGGCGACGAGGCGCGGCGGCTGCGCGGCGATTTCGCGGCGCTGGCAGCCGGGTGGCCGGCGGGCGATAGCGAAACGCCCGACGCGGACAGCGTGGAGCGCGCGCGGGCGCGGCTGCGTCCGTGGTTCGATGCGGCGGCAAACGCGAACACAAAACCGGCGCTTGTCGTCCATGGCATCGGGCACGCGCATCTCGATCTCGCCTGGCTCTGGCCGATCCGCGAGACGATCCGCAAGGGCGCCCGGACGTTCGCCACCGCGCTCTACAACCTGGAGCGTTACCCGGAGTACGTTTTCGGGTTCAGCCAGCCGCAGCTCTACGCGTGGCTGAAGGAGCATTACACCGGGCTGTATTCGAAAATCCGTGATGCCGTTCGCTCCGGGCGGATCGAGGCGCAGGGCACGTTCTGGGTGGAGCCGGATTGCAACATGCCTTCGGGCGAGGCGTTCGTGCGCCAGATTCTCCTCGGAGCGCGGTTTTTCCGCGAGGAGTTTTGCACGGAGTCGAGCGTTTGCTGGGAGCCTGACGTATTCGGTTATCACGGACAATTGCCGCAAATCCTGAAAAAGAGCGGTCACCGCTATTTCATGACGCAGAAACTTTCGTGGAACGTGGTCAACCGTTTCGGCTACCATTCGTTTCACTGGGAGGGCATCGACGGCACGCGCATCCTCACGCACATGTTGCCGGAGGAAACCTACAACGGGCCCGCCGCGCCGCGTTCGTTGCGCAAGATCGCCGACGAGTACGCGGAGCGCGCCGTCTCGGACCATGCGCTGATGGCTTTCGGCATCGGCGACGGCGGCGGTGGACCGGATGCGGAGCATCTGGAGCGTCTGCGGCGCGCGCCGGCGTTGCCGGGATTGCCGGTGGTGCGGATCGAAAAGGCGGAGGCGTTTTTTGAAACCTGGAGCCGCGACGCGGAAAATTTCCCGGTGTGGCGCGGCGAGCTTTATCTGGAGCGCCATCAGGGCACGCTCACGACGCAGGCCCGCGTGAAGCGCAACAACCGTCGCGCCGAAATCGCCCTGCGCGAGGCCGAATGGGCGGCGTATCTGGCGAGCCGTTACGCGGGCGCGGCGTGGCCGGCGGCGGCGCTCGACCGGCTCTGGAAGGAAGTGTTGTTGTACCAGTTTCACGACATCCTGCCCGGTTCGTCGATCCGGCGCGTTTACACGGAGTGCAACGCCCGCTACGAGGCGATCCTTGCCGAACTGGGGGAGATGACGCGACGTCATTACGCGGCCGTCGGCGGCGCGCGGGCGGTGGTGGCGTTCAATTCGCTTTCCTGGCCGCGCGACGAATGGCTGGTACTCGGCGGCGAATGGCGGCGGGTCCACGTGCCGGCGCTCGGCATGGCGGTGCTCGATACCGCGCCGACGGACGGAGCGGAGGCCGAGAGGGCCGCGGCTGCGGTCATCGCCGACGGCAGCCGGCTGGAGAACGAAAACCTCGTGGTCATCTTTGCCGCCGACGGCGGCATCGCCTCCATCCGCGACAAGCGGGCGGGCGGGCGCGAGGTGCTGGCGGCGGGCGAGACGGGCAACGATTTTGTCGTGATCGCCGATACGGGCGATGCATGGGACTTCGAGACCGATCACGAAAAGAAGGATGTGTGGGGTTATTTGCGCCGGCGTCTGGCGCGACCGGTGTTGCGCGAATCGGCGACCTTCATCGACGGACCTTGCGCCGTGCGCACGCAGGTGTGGATGGTCGGGAAATCGGAGATTCGCCAGACGATCCGGCTGTTTGCCGGCGCGGAGCAGATCGTGTTCGAGACCGAAGCCGACTGGCGCGAAAAGGCGACGATGTTGCGCGTGCGTTTTCCCGTGGCGGTGTCGGCGGACGAGGCGAGTTTCGAGATTCCTTTCGGCCACATCCGTCGCAGCACGCGCGAGGTCACGCTGGCGGAGCGCGCACAGATCGAGGTGGCGGCGTTGCAATGGGTTGATCTTTCGGAGGCCGGTTACGGCGTGGCGCTGCTCAACGACTGCAAGCACGGGTTCCGCGTCAAGGGACACACGATCGACATGTGCCTGCTGCGCAGCGTGCCGCATCCGGGCATGGCGTTGATCGGCAAGGATGATGTGTCCGCGGACGGCGGCGACGGGTTGGACTACTCGGATCTGGAAATGCATGTTTTCCGTTATGCGTTGCGTCCTCATGCGGGCGGTTGCGATGCGGCGGCGCTGACGGCGGCGGCTCGCGCTTTCAACACGCCGCTGGCGGTGATCGGGGAACACGGGCTGGAAGCCCGTGCCACGCCGGAATCATGGGCAGGATGCCCATGCCACGGGTCGCCCGCGGCACTGGTCTGCGATGCGTCGGCTATCGAATTGGCCGCGATCAAGCGGAGCGAGGACGGATGCGCCTGGGTGTTGCGCCTGGTCAATGTCACCGGCGAGGAGGTGACGACCTGGTTGACGGTGCCGGATGGTGCTGGCGCGTGGGAAGTGTGCGACTTGCGCGAGGCGCTGTTGCCGGATGTCGCGCCGTTGGCGGCGACCGGCGGGCGTCTGTCGCTGACGTTTGCCGCGTTCGAAATCCGGACGTTGCGCTGGATACCCGTCGGCGAGGCATAGGGGGCGCCGGGGGGGGGGGGGGG
>JAISAX010000261.1 GCA_031266495.1 Opitutaceae bacterium | reverse complement strand
GCTAACGAACATCAGCCTCTCACCCAATGGGTGAATTGGGTGCAACTATCAAGAATCACAAAAAACCATTAACCACAGAGACACGGAGGCACAGAGAAATCCTTTTAAAATCAATTGGTTCTCATGTTTTTCTCTGTGCCTCTGTGTCTCTGTGGTTAATGGTTTTTTTTGGGGTTTCGTAGCTTGAACAGATGTTTTTAGGATGATCGCACCGGCAGCGCGCTCGGCCAGGAAAATCAGGGCCATCGCATTTGGCATGGCAGTCGGCAGAGGGATGATTGAGAGGGATTTTTACCTCTTGTCTTTCCTGTCGAGAGGGTTGGGGCTGTGTCTGATGCGCCATCACCCGCAATTTTTCAGCTCCTCCTTGTCAGGAGAAAGGGTTTTCTTCCCCCCTGACAAGGGGGATCGAGGAGGGTTTAGCGGCGGTTCGGCTTGCACCCAGCGTAGCTCCGGCTCTACCGCCGCAAACCCCTGCCCTCCCCTTGCCACTGGGGGGGCGCGAGAATACAATTCCTTCGTTTTGGGCGCCCTGCTGTGCGGTTGCGGAGTGGGGTGAAACGGGAAGCCGGTGACTTCGCGCATTGCAGGTGCGGATATTCCGGCACAGCCCCCGCTGCTGTAGGCCTGACGACTTCGGCGACGAGCCACTGTGTGATGCGTTTTGCATGGGAAGGCGCTGGAGGAGGATGACGGCAAGTCAGAAGACCGGCCCAGAATCGGGGTTTGGTGCTCTCCGGGGTGGGGTGAGCCGGCCGTCCGGAGTTTTTCGCTGTTTTTTCTTTTGATTCGTTCCGGACTTCCCGCGCCGCCGCGAGAAGCGGCGGCATCCTTCCCCAGAGCACCCAGGGCATCGCGTGGTTTTCGTCGTCCGCCGAAGCGCCGCCGAGCGGATGACAGCGGTATGGGTTCGCGCGGAATCGTCGAGTTCCGGGCGGTCGGGAGCAGTCAATTGGCGACGGGTATTCATGCCTGTCGTCCGATATTTTTGGGAGGGGTTTGCGCCTCTCCCAAGGAATCGCTGGAACTTCGGTCTTCAAGGGCAAGGTTTCAGTGCGGAGTCAGTTTTACGATGAAGCAGCAGGTGCCCGCTCGGCGTCGCTGACGGGTGAAACGGGAATGGGGTGCGTGACCATGCCGCCAGGCCCCGACTGCCCTCGCAACGGTGGGCGAGTCTGGATGCAACCGAGGCGCTTTCTCTGGGTAAGCGCCGGCCACCGGGCCGCTACGTGGCGTCGAGAATGGCGCGCGCGGACGTCTTGGGAAGGCGGTGCATCGGAAGCCGGAGGGTCCGGCTTATCCCTCGCGAGTCCGGAGACCGGCCTGTCGCTGGCGCCGCCAGGATCATTGGCGGCCTGCAATCGACCTTCCGTGGGGTGTGGAGGGCGGCCGGAACACGATGGGCCATGCGCAACGGCGCGGCCCCGATCCAGTCAGCCGCCATCCGGACTGGAGGTCAGACGAAGGAAGAATGGAGTCTGATCGTGCAAAGCCTTGGCGGTTTTCCCGCAGGAACACTTGTTGGGCCGGAGTGTGCGTTTTGCGGCTTCGACGGCACGCCTCCCTTGTCTCCTCATTCGATGCCGGGCAGGGCGCGGGCAAGCCTTGGCCGGCATTTCCGGTCAATGTCGCTGAAACCGCCAAAGCTCCACTGGACATGACGGCGGCGGTGGAGGCGACACCTTTTCCGGCCTTTCCAGCCGGCTTGCCGGCGTCATGCGGTCCCGAGGTTTTATTGGCAAGGCCGCTGAGAGGGTGATTCAAGGATCGGGAATGTGATTGGAGTAATCAACTGGATCGAAAACGCTTTGAGCTGGATTTTTGAGACGCCATGAACTACGCGTCATCCCGTCGTTCTTCTCCGGGCGGTCTGCACCGGGGTGGTCTGCTGGCCGTCGTGCTGGTTCTGCATGGCGTCGCGTTCGCGGCGATGCTGACGGTCAGGACGGTGAGGCCCGAATTGCTGGAGACGCCGCTGATGGTCCGCTTCATCGATCCGCCGAAGCCGGTCGATGTCGCGCCGCCCGTCGCACGGGCGCTGCCGATGGCCGCGCCGGAGCCGCCGGGCGAACCGCCGCCAGCCCCTGATCCTCCAACTCCCGATCCGCCCAAGCCGGTGCCCAAGCCCGTCCCGAAACCGGTGTCCAAGCCCACGCCCAGGCCCGTTCCGAAACCCATCCCCGAGCCCGTCCCCCAGCCTGCGCCGCCGCTGGAAACGACGAGCAGCAGTGAACCGGCGCCGGCTGACGCGGCGATCATGGTCGCCTCCGAGCTGGCGCCCGCAACGAAAAGCGAGGATACGGGCGCGGCAGCAGCGGCAGCAAGCACGGCGGCGGGCGCGGGCCGAGGCAGCAGCGAAGGCCCCGTGGTCGGCGCGCGCTTCAACGCGGGCTACCTGAACAATCCCGTGCCTCCGTATCCGCCGCAGTCGCGGCGGCGCGGCGAGGAAGGGAAGGTCATCTTGCGTGTGCTCGTCTCGAAGGAGGGGGCCGCGCAGCAAGTCGAAGTCGATACCTCATCGGGTAGCAACCGCCTCGACGAGTCGGCGCTGAACACCGTGCGCCAGTGGCGGTTCATCCCCGCCCGCCGCGGCGGCGCGGCCATCGATAGCTGGGTGCGGGTTCCCATTCTGTTCAGACTGGAGCAATGAAATGCAAGATTTTCCATCGAACGCGTTCGGCCTCGCTCACCTGTGGACGAGCGGCGACGCCCTTTCCCACGCCGTCGCCGTGATCCTGGCGCTGATGTCGGTGGCGTTCTGGTACCTGATCCTGGTCAAGACCCTCGACTGGCGGCGGCTCTGCCGCGCGGCGCGTTTTGATCCCGCCGGGCAGATGGAGCGCGCGCCGCGCCAGCAGATTTCCCGCATCCATGCCGACCTGCACG
>JAISAX010000026.1 GCA_031266495.1 Opitutaceae bacterium | reverse complement strand
TTTTATTTGCCCCCCCCCCCCCCCCCGTGCCCCCGCGGTTGGTGAAAAACCGCGGTGGGGGGGGGGGGGGGGGAGGGAGAGCGCGGAGGGATTTTATTCTTCTTTCACAAGTCTGACATTCGCGGGCGGCGTGATTGTAAAACTGCCTTCGAGTTGGGCGTTCGCCAGCTTTTCAAAGACATGCGTGACACGCACACGCCCAACCAGTTTTTCCCTCGACCCCAAAACTTCGCCGGTATCGGGGTCGATGATTTTTTTGCCAGCGGAGAAGACTTCCCAAACCTGCCCGACCGCAATGCCGGAACCTTTTCCGCGATTGATGGTTACTTCCGTGCCGTCAACGTCAACCACCCGCGCGGGAAAGCCGATGTCGATAAGTTCGGCGGCGATTTTTTCCGACATATCTCGCGACATTTCTACCAGGATCGAATCCGACAAATCGCCGTCTTCGCCCACTTCGCTTTGTTTTTCATCGATGATATTTTTGAGCACCTGAAAGTTCGCGGGTTTTATCAACTTTGTGGTCTTGGCATCGTATATTTTGCCAACAGCGGAGAGGCGCAAAACGCGCTTGGTAACAACCCCCGCCTCGCCAAAATTGCCGACCTGCCTGACATCCTGAAAATCGTCAATGGTGACAACCAGCGCGTAATCCGCGCTGGCAAACGCATCGAATTGCGCGCCCGTCGTGGCGGCTTTTTCCTCGTCAAGGGCTTTCATGTCGGAACGCGCGACCGGCTCAAACTTGCCCGTCGTTTTCAGAGCGGCAAGCAGTTGGCTGTCGAGCGATTGCGAAACACGGTCCATCGAGATTTTTTTCCTGGCAGCAGAGGCGGCGACGGCGGGCAAGACCTCGATTTTGCCAATCGCCACGACTTTCGCCGTGGACGCCGTTTGCGCGACCGCAGGCATCGCCGCGAAAGTTGATAACAATGCCGCGACGGCCATGTTTGATACGGAAATGGAAGTTATTTTCATATATATTAAAGATGTATATTATGATTGAAAACGGGGTTAGAAGATGGACGCGCCGATGCGGATGTTGTCCTTGGTGTCCACTTTATAATCTACCTTGAATCCGCTTTGGCGAAGCATCTGCGCCTTGCCCTTCAACACTTCGGCTTCGGCATCGGTGAGCTTTTCCTTGTCTTTCAGGTCAGAGATGAAGGAGGTCAGCTCTTTCCACCTTGCGAGGTTGGCGTCCGTCAAACTCATCGCGATTGCCAATTCGGTTCCGTCAACGGGTTTTATCGTGCGTTCAACGGGATTATATCCTTCGCGAGTGAGGCGAAGTTTGCTCAGTTGACCGGCGGGCAAGCGGATTTGCCCGGGCGCGCTGCCGATGGCAATGCCGTCAACTTCCACTGTTACATTGAAGGTTTGGACTTTGCTGGCACCGCTGGTAATCAAAACCGTGTTGCCCGGGCCGAGGCGAATATCAGGTACGGTCAAATCGGCAATTTCGGGAATAATGGTCACGGTGGCGGTCGCCGCCGCGTCTCCCTTGACTCCCGCCGCGCTGGCGGCTGACGCGATGCGGTTGGATTCAACACGCGTGCGCACGCTGTCGGCGATTTTTTGCACGGCCTCTTCGAGAAGACCGTTCAGAATGTCCTCACCGCCCTCGGTAACGCCCGAAAACTGGCTCTGGTTCTCCTTGCGGGAGACGCGAACGGTGTCGCCCGTAAGCGCAACGCCTGTCGCGCCATCGGAGATTTTATAGCTGAGCGTCAGCGTGCGTTCGTCAATCGTGCGCTCGGTGCCGTATGCTTTGATTGTGCGAGTGCTTTTGCCAAAATTTGTCAGCGAGACTTCGAGCAGGAAATCAGCGCCGAGTTCGCGACGCAGGGCGGCGGAGAAATTCGCGGGCACGGCAAGCGGATCGGCGGCAGAGCGTGCCGCAAACGCGCTGTCGAGCATCCGGGCGGTATCAATGACCTGGTTGCGCGAAATCGCCAACACGCCCTCATCGGCGATCCTGGAAGAAACAAGGTCGTCAATCGCCGGGAGTTTTTCGTCAAACGATTTGCCCGCGCGATTGTAGGTGAGAAACGCGACTTTGTAAGTCTTCGGCGCGGCAACCTCGGATACGCTTTCCGCCGTCGTCGAGCGCGTGATGGTTTCGGTGATGGTCTTGCCGTCCTTCACATAGGTGATGACTTCCGTTTGCGGAGGAGCGGTTTCGACGGTTCGTGTCGTGGTGACACCGCCCGCCGAAGCGGGAACGGCGGCTTGGCCGGGATTATCGGCAGCATAGCCACCTCGAATTTTCAACTCCGGCTCCGGTTGCGTGACGGGGGCCTGTACGGCAGGCGGCGCGGGTTGCTCGGGTGGTCGCTGTTCTGCGCAACCTGCCGTTGTGATCGACAATGCGCCTGCCAGCGCCAGCGCGGCAAACGTTTGAGGGAAGTGACGTTTTGTCTTCATGGATGGATTACAATGTGGAGGTTGGCTTGCGCGGCTTCATCAACGCATCCCGATCGGGATGCATTTCCAGCGCGGCTCATTGGTTCGATTCTTTAACAAAATTTCCTGCGTTTCGTGTTGGGCTGCAGCCGAAGCTACGCGAAATTAAACTGTTTGGTCAGTGGGTTCAGGGTTGGTAGAATCCGGATTAAGCAGATAGCAGGATGATTGCAGAATGATTGCGTCGGTATGGCGACAAGTCACGTGATTGCCGTTTCCCGGCATTGGGTCAAGCCGGGTATTTATCCGCTGCAGACAGCACTACTTCGCTTGTTATCTTGGTCTTTTGGTTTTCAGTGGAAACAAGTGGAGGGGAAAAAAAAAGGGGGGGGGGAGGGAGGGGAATCCGGAAAACCGGAGTGATTGAGTGACCCTGTTTCCATTTCCGGGATTTCTGGAAATACCCCCGTCGCGTCCCGTTCTGCTATATTCAGCCCGTAACTTGACCCTATGCTCTTTCGCGCCTTGGCCAAGGCCGCGCACAACCACCGACCCTGCCTGTCAACCCTGTGCGATTCAGCGAATTCCGCCGGACGATTCTCCACCATCGTCCGACTCCTGGACGGGAGATTCCCGGTAAAAACTGGGGCCAATCCGGATGCCATGTTTTTATCCGGCTCTCACATTTCCGAAAACACCCTCACCCGCCGTCCCCCCCCCCCCACACACACATACATACAAGCCAAACTGCCATGATCCGAGACCGCCAATGCAACGACTCCACATTCAATATCCAGAAAACGGATACGATGTCGGACACCGGACAAAAACCAGCCGTCACTGGCTGCGGCGCCGCCAGCGCGGCAGCGTCTGCCTTCACCTTGATCGAATTGCTGACGGTCATCGCCATCATCGGCATCCTCGCCGCGTTGTCATTTGTCGGTATCAGCAAATCCCGCACACTGGCCAACCGCGCGGTCTGCGCGTCCAACCTGCGCCAAATCCACCTCGCGCTCCAACTCTTCGCCCAAGACTACAAGTGCTACCCCAACTACAATGCGAGCGATGCCCAGCCAACAGGCGCGTGGGCCAAACGACTCGACGACTACATCCCCAGCGACAAAACCCTGCCCGGCGCAGGTTCCTACAGTGGCAAAAGCGTATTTACCTGCCCTGAACGCATGCGTCAGTTCCCGAATGCGGGCGAAGCAAAGAAAGCCTGCACCTACGGATTGAGCAACTGGTTTGCGGGCGTCGCACCGTGGACTCAGATCAAACCCGTTCGCGCCGATTCGCTCACCCTGCCATCCCGCACCATCCTCGTCGGGGACTGTGCCTGGTCGGAATCTGGCAAATATCCGTTTCAAAATATCCAGAACGACATGCCCCCCGGCTCCGTCCGCGACCGCGTTTCCGGCGGGGCACCCAGCCCCGGCACGCATGGCGATGGCGCGGCCAACCTCCTTTATGCGGACGGCCACGTCGCCTGGTTCGCAAACACCGAGCTCCTCAAGGAGGAGAAATACCGGAACAAAAGCGCAGATGATCTCTGGAGCCCGGTCAAATAACCCGGCCACCGTATCCACGCATCCAACGCCTTCAAATAATGACCTTGCATAAAGCCACCATCGCCTCACTCGCCCTGCTGCCGGGTGTAGTGTTTTTGTCGTTACTTCCGCCGGTTTGCGGCGGGGGCACGGCCTCGCCGTCAGACATCCCCAAACTCGCATGGGCGCACTATGTCGGATGGGGCTTCGATTTTGCCGGTCAGGTTGACAATCCCTCCCCCGGCTGGCGGCGTCTCGACGACCGTTCGTTGTCCGGCAGCCAATGGACCAGTTCCGACACCGGCCTCACCAGCACCACGCGGACGCAAATCCTCGCCGCCATGCAATACGGCCTCGACGGCTTCACTGTGGACATCATTCCCACGGAAGCCTACGCGACCTCGCCCGGACGTCTCTATCAGGCCGCCGAGGGACTTCCCTTTTACATCTCGCTCTGCGTGGACGGCTGGCCCGCCAACGCCGCCGACAAAACGGTCGAACACCTCGCCGCCTGGTTCCGCAAATGGGGCACGCATCCGAACAACCACTACATCGACGGCAAACCCGTCATCTTTATCTACAAAACCAGCCGCACGCCCGAAGAGAGCGCCGCCATTGTCCAGAAGCTCAAGGACCTCGGTCACGAGGCATACTGGCTCGTGCAACCCCAACGCGAAAACACCCTGTGGGACAATGCCGGTCTCCTTGACCGCAACCTCGCCACCTTCGACGGCCTTTACGACTTCGGCAGCAACGGCATCACACAAGCACAGATGACCACCCGCCTCGAAAACGGACGCCGCGCCCTCACCCGCGCCCGCCGTCCCGACGGTGGAGTTCTCGTCGCCGGCATCACCCAAGGCTACAATGGCTCGCATAACGCCTTCTACAGGCCCTTTCACGGCACCGGCACGCTTCGTCAAAACTGGGAGGCTGCCCTCGCTGCCAACGCCACCCAGGTTTGCCTCACCACCTGGAACGATTACACCGAGAATACCCACTTTGAACCCTCTGCGTGGGGACGCGACACCCTCCTGTGCATCAACCGCGAATACCTCCGCCGCTGGCGCGGCACTCCCCTCCCCCCCCGCCCCCCGCAAGTCTTTGCCGCCTACAAAAACGAAGTCCGCCTCGGCGACGACTGGACACTCGAAATCCAGTCCTTCCCCTACACCTGGGCAGCGGCGGATGAACCTTCCGCCACCGCCGTCTGCCACACCCGCCTTGCCGACATGGACGGACGCACCGTGCGCGATTTCCCCCCCGTCGTGCTCCAGCGCGACCACCACACCCTTGTCACCCATCGTCTCGAACAACCCGGCTTCGACCTGCCGCGCCAACTCCGCATCCATTCTTCCATTACAACATCCCGAACGCCTCCCGCCTCTGGTGATCCCGCATGGCGCGAACTCTACCCCCTCGTCATCCGCCCCGGCATCATGCGCGACTACCGGACCATCCGGGTCGCCCTCCGTGAACTCCTCCCCGCACCCACCCTCCGCGTCACCCAAAAACCTTCCGGCGAACTCGAAGCCACCGCCACTCTCGAAGACTGGAGTTGGGTTGGCGCCGCCGAACTCCTTTGCAACGGACGCCCCCTCGCCACCCTCGACATCGCCAAGGAAAAAACGCCCGGCACCACGGCGCGCTTCACCCTGCCCGCTCGCCCCGCCCGTCAACCGGTTGACCTCTACACCGTCCGCTTTACTCGCGCCGACGGACGCTACGCCTGGTCCAGACCCGCCCTCCTGCCCGCAGCATCTTCAGGCAAGGCGGCCATCCTCACAAGCGTCCTGCCCCGCGCCGGAGATTTTGACGAGACATGGGGAAATGCCGCCGCCGTCCGCGTCCCGCGCGAAATCACCGTTCCCGCCTCCGAAATTTACGGTTTCACCTTCCCGATGGACGACGCCGACGCCCGCCATCCCCGTGACACTTTTGGCTGGAACATCGTGGCCCTTGGCGGTGGCGCCCGCTGGGGAAAGACCGAACCCGCCGCTATCCCGCGGGTCATTCCCGCCGCCGGGTCCGCCCCCGCGCATTTCCGCCTTGATGGCAAAGCCAGCCGCATCCTCGTGGAGATTCATGCCTTGCCGCACGACACGGTGACCATTGAGGCACGCATCCGCCCCCAACCGCACGAGGAGACCGGCTATGTATTTTCCGATCAAAACCGCGCCCTTGACCTCGGCCTTGCTCCCGATGGTCGCCTTTTCGTCCAGCGCGCCGATACCCGGCTTGTATCCGGTCAGCCAATACCCACCGGAGAATGGAGCCACGTCGCCGCCGTTTACGATGGCGCGACCCTGCGCCTCTACATCAACGGCAAACCGGCCGGCGAGAAAAACGCCCCCCCCTCCGTCCGCGCTATCAATTCCATCCCGGCCATCGGCTGCAAACACGAGGAATACCTGCGTTTTTCCCGCTATTACCGGGGAGACATTGCCGGCCTGTCTGTAGTCGCCAGACCGCTACAGCCTGCCGGATTTTCCCTGTCCCGCTGATTTTTTCCCGCTTCGCGAAGAGAAAACCCTCTTCGCGCATTCAAAACACGCCCAACTCCACATCACATACACATATGAAAACCACAAAAGCATCCCCATGCTCACGTGCTGCGCAGTGTTCCCTGTGCGGCCTTATTCTCGCCACGCTGCCGCTCGGCGCGGCGACCGTCCTGCTCAATGAGACATTCAGCGATGGCCTTCGCAACGGCACCCGCACTCCCGGCGTTGACGATATCCTGCCTGTCTCAGGCTGGTATGCCACCACTCCCGGCAGCGTCTCCATCCGGAACAACGCCCTCAGCGGCACGACAAGCAACAGCGCGATGAACGCCTATTTCTCCGCAGTGACGCTCGGCGTCGGCGAGTCGCTCACGCTCACCCTCAACTACACTGCCACCAGCGACGTGACCAACGACAACGGCGGTCTCGGCTTCGGCCTGTTCTCCTCCGGTGGCGTCGCTTCGCGCACCACCGCCGACAGTCAAGATGGCTCGGCGGGAAGCCGTATTGATGACAAGGGAATTTTTGTGAGGATGAATCCGGGGAAATTCATAGGCGGCGGCTCGTTCGAAATGAGAACCACAAATGACAATGCCAGCCGGACAGACCTTTTTGCTTGGGCAACCCCAATATTGTCATCGGGGCAGAACGCGAGTTCGATTGCCAACACGAGCAACACCGCGACGTTCAAAATCACCCGCGACGCCGCCGACTCGCTCAGCGTGAATATTGTCATTACGGGCGACGTAAAAAATCCCGTCCCGACCGCATATTTATATACGCGGACAATCGCATCGACCGACCCTGCATTTACCACTGTTTTCGATGAGGTTGCCTTCAATTGGAATCTCGGTACCGCCGGCGGCAGCATCACGCTGGATAATATCAACGTCACCTATTCGGGAACCCTGCCCGGCGTTCCCGAACCGGCGACCGTTGCCCTGTTCACCGGCTTGGCGACTGCCGCCGCCGTGTGCGCGCTCCGCCGCCACCGCAAATAGGCCCATGCCTTCCCTCCGGCTCGGGGCGGCGGGGGGGGGGGGAGGGAGATTTGCGGGAGAGCGACCTGATTTCCGGCCTTGCCGCGAGGCGTCGGGGGCGGTGTCGTGGCGGTTTTCAACCCGCCAACCCGCCAACCGCAACCCGTCCCGCGCGCATGTCCGCCACCGCCACCACCACCGTCACCGAACTCATCCCGCACCGGCCGCCGTTTCTTTTTGTTGACGAAATCGTGTCGGAAACCGCCGACAGCCTTGTGACGCGCCGCACGTGGCGGGCGGACGAGTTTTTTTACGAAGGCCATTATCCCGGCGCGCCGATCACGCCCGGCGTGCTGTTGTGCGAAGCCACATTCCAGGCGGGCGCGCTCTACATGGCGCGGCAGGCGCTGGCCGCTGGCGTGAAACCGGGCGAACCGGGCGAAGGGGGGGGGGGGGGAGGGACGCCGCTCATCGCGAAGATCGGCGAGGCGCGTTTCCGCAATCCCGTCTATCCCGGCGATGAAGTCCTCATCGAGGTGAAAAAAAAAGAGGCGCTTGGCGGCTTCACCATGATGAGCGGCTCCATGAAAAAAGCGGACGGCACGCGAGTCATGAACATCGAGTTTGCCGTGGCCTGGAAAAAGCCGGCCAGGGGCTGATGCCCGCCGCTCTCCACTCTCCACTCATCCGCCCGCCGCCCGCCATCACACTCCCGCAATGAGCAACGATTTTCTCCAGCTTGCCGGCAAGACCCTCCTCGTCCTCGGCGTGGCCAACCGCAAGAGCGTGGCCTGGCTCACCGCGAAGACGCTCGAAGAGCAGGGCGCGCGCGTCCTCTACAGCGTGCGCAGCGAGGCCCGCAAGAAATCCCTCGAAACCCTCCTTGGCGACCGCCCGGTTTTTGTCTGCGACGTGGAGCACGAGGGGGCGGTGGAGCGCCTCGCCGCCGAAGTCGCCGCCGCGCAGGCCGCGGCCGGACTTGCCGGCTCCGACGCGAAGATCCATGGCATCGTCCACTCCATCGCCTTCGCCAACTACAGCGACGGTCCGGCAATAAAAGCGTTCCACGAGACGAAGCGGGCCGACTTTTTGCAGGCCACGGCCATCTCGGCCTTCTCGCTCGTAGAACTCGCCCGCGCCTTCAAACCGCACCTCGCGTCCGACGCATCGGTGGTGACGATCGGCATCTCGTCGCTCCTTGTCACGCCCGACAACTACGGCTACATGGGTCCCGTCAAGGCCGCGCTCGAATCCGCCGCGCGCTTTCTCGCCAAGTCATTTTCCACCGAGCCGGCGACCCGCGAAGTGCGTTTCAACGTCGTCGGCGCCGGCCCGTTAAAGACCAGCGCCTCGGCCGGCATTCCCGGTTATCTGGAAAGTTATCTCTACGCCGAAAAACTTACCTTTCGCAAAAAAAACCTCTCCACCCGGGAAGTCGCCAACGCCGCCGTTTTTCTGCTCAGCCCGCGCAGCAGCGGCATCAACGGCGCCACGCTGACCATCGACGCCGGCCTCGGCTCCAACTATTTCGACGCCGAAATCATCCGCCTGGCGATGCGGACCGAACTTCCCCGCTGACGCGGGGAAGTTCGGAATTAAGAATTAAGAATTAAGAAAACGGACCCGCGCCCGCGAACCATTCATGACCAGCACAGCACAACCCGCCCCAACCCGACCCGACGGCGAAGCCGCCCATTCTTAATTCTTAATTCTTAATTCTTAATTTGTCTTCCGTGTCATGCATTTCAGCCACACCTGTATCGAAACTCTCGCTACCGCGCTCCCCGACGAGATCCTCGCCACCGATGCGATCGAGGAACGCCTGCGCCCGCTCTACGAACGGCTGCGCCTCCCCTTCGGCCGGCTCGAGCACATGACCGGCATCCGCGAACGTCGCGTCTGGCCCGCCGGCACGCGTCCCTCCGACGCCAGCGCCGCCGCCGGCCGCGCCGCGCTTGCCCGCTCGGCCGTCCGCGCCGACCGGATCGAGCTTTTCATCCACGCCGCCGTCTCGCGCGACATGCTGGAGCCCTCCACCGCCTCCTTCGCCCATCAAAAAATCGGCCTGCCCGCCAGCGCGCAGATATTTGATATCTCCAACGCCTGCCTCGGATTCCTCAACGCGCTCACCCTTGCCGCCGGCATGATCGAGTCCGGCCAGATCCGTTGCGCCCTCGTCGTCTCCGGCGAAAACAGCCGTCCCCTCGTCGAACAAACGCTGGAAACCCTTCTCGCTGCCCCGCTCGACCGTCACGGCATCAAACCGTATTTCGCCAACCTCACCATCGGCTCCGGCGCGGTCGCGGCCATTGTCTGCCACGAAGAAATGTTGCCGCCCGGCGCGCCCCCGCACCGCCTTCTCGGAGGCATCGCGCGCGCCGCCACGCAGCACAGCGAACTCTGCCAGGGCGACACCCACGGCGCCGACGCCCTCGCGATGCAGACCGACAGCGAGGCGCTCCTCAACGCCGGCCTCACCCTCGCCCGCGAGACGTGGGACATCTTCAACGCCACCACGGCCACCATCGCCGGGTGGGACGCCGCCAACGCCGACCGCTTCATCTGCCACCAGGTCGGCCGCACCCACCGCCGCAAACTCTACGAAACGCTCGATCTCGACCTGGCGAAGGATTTTTCCACCTTCGAGACGCTCGGCAACACCGGCTCCGTCGCGCTTCCCGTCACCCTGGCAGCCGCCGTCGAGGCGGGCGCGGTGCGCGAGGGCAGCAAGGTTGCGCTCCTCGGCATCGGCAGCGGCCTCAACTCGCTCATGCTCGCCCTCGCATGGTAATGCCCTCCGCATGACATGAACCGGACAATGGAAACCGAAGAACCACCGTCCCCCCCCCCCCCGCTTCCCGACTGGCTGCGCGCGCTCTACCCGTTCACGCCACGCTCCTTTGTCACACCCCGTGGCGCACGCATGAGCTACGTGGACGAAGCGCCCGCAACCGCCGCTCCGGACAATCCGCATTCCGCCCTCCGCACACCGCCCTCGTCCCAGGCCGTCCTCCTCCTTCACGGCAATCCCACCTGGTCATTCTATTACCGCGAACTCATCCCGGCGCTCGTCGCCCGCGGCCACCGCTGCATCGCGCCCGACCACATCGGCATGGGGCTTTCCGAAAAGCCGGAGAACTACCCCTATACGCTGGCCGCGCGCATCGATGACACTGCCGCGCTCGTGCGTTCGCTCGGCCTTGCGCGCGTCCATCTCGTGGTCCACGACTGGGGCGGCGCGGTCGGTTGCGGACTCGTCACGCTGCACCCCGACCTCGCCGGCCGTTTCGTGATTCTGAACACGGCGGCGTTTCACCTGCCGCGCATCCCGCGCCGTATCGCGCTTTGCAAGACAACGTTTCCCGGCACGCTTCTCGTGCGCGGCTTCAACGCCTTCGCCTGGCCCGCCACCTGGATGTCGATGCATCGGCGCGCCCTCACGTCCGACGAGAAACGCGGGTTCCTGTTTCCCTACGATTCGTGGGCGCACCGCGTGGCGGTCAACGCCTTCGTCAAGGACATCCCGCTGACCTCCGCGCACCCCACCTGGCGCACGCTCGAAACCACCGGCGCCGGGCTCGGACGCTTTGCCCCGCACGGGGCAACACGGATTCCGTTTGCCGACTGCAAACCTGCCGATCCCGATCCCGGGGGGGGGGGGGCCCCCGCCCCCCCCGGCCCGCCGCGGGGGGGGGGGGGGGGGGGGGGGGGGGGGGGGGGGGGGGCGCCCCCGCTTCGCGCCGTCCACGGGCTGGAAGCCCGTGCCACGTCGATCCGGCGGCTTCGCCGTCGGCGGGCGGGACGCCCGCGCC
>JAISAX010000024.1 GCA_031266495.1 Opitutaceae bacterium | reverse complement strand
CATCGACGCCCCCGCAGGAAAATACGGACACCTCATCGTCACACCGTCAGGACATTTCGAATACGCCAGCCGCCCCGGACGGCGCGTCCGCTTTTACGGCGTCAACCTCTGCTTCGACGCCAACTTCCCAACCCGCGCCCAAGCCGATGCCCTCGCCGACCGCCTTGCCCGCTCCGGCTACAACGCCGTCCGCCTCCACCACTACGACCGCGAACTCGTCAACCAGCAAAAACGCCACCCCGCCACCAGTCACGACCTCGACCCCGCCCAACTCGACCGCATCGACTACCTCTTTGCCGCTCTCAAAAAACGCGGCCTCCACATCAACATCGACATGCACTCGATGCGCAGCTTTCCCCCCTCCGAAATCCCGGACCTCGGCCAGCGCGTCGAAATGGAAATCAAGCACCTCGTCCCCATCTCCGAAACCGCTTTCGCCGCCTGGGCCGCATTTGCCCGAAAACTCCTCACCCACCAAAACCCCCACACCGGCCTCACCTGGGCCGCCGACCCCGCCCTGATCGGCATCTGCATGCTCAACGAAGACACCTTCTTTGGCGACATCACCCGCCACTCCCCCAAACTCCTCGCCCTCTACGAAAAAGCCTTTGAACGCTGGAAAACCCGAAACCCGCCTCCTTCCCCCCCCCCTCCCCCGATGCGCAATTCAACCGCTTCCTCCTCGAAACCAAAATCACCTCCGACGCCCGCATGGCCGCCCACCTTCGCTCCCTCGGAGTCCGCGCCCTCCTCACCGGCGACAACCACAAAACCACCGGACTCCAGACCCTCGTCCGCGAACACCTCGACGTAGTGGATTTCCATGACTACTGGAACCACCCCAACTTCCAGCCCGACCGCCACTGGCAGACCCCCGTCACCCTCACCCATCAAAGCAACCTCAAGGGAAGCGTTTACCTTCCACGCAACATGATGCCCGTCCGTGTATTCGGAAAACCATTCACTGTCACCGAATTCAACTACGTCTGGCCCGACGCCGCCCGTGCCGAAGGCCCCCTCCTCATGTCCGGCTACGCCGTCCTCCAGGACTGGGACGGCCTCTACAACTTCGATTACGCCACCGACGAACCCTCCGCCTGGCGCGACAACACCGTTCCCGCCCGCCCCGGCCGCATGTTCAGCCTCGCCACCGACCCCATCGGCCTCCTCGCCGACCGCGCCGGCGCCTTTCTCTACCTCCACGCCGGCATCCGGCCCGCCCCCCGCGCCACCGCCCTCCTCATCGACGACAACCCCGCCACCACCACCCTCTTTGACGCCCCCCGCGCCCATCCCCGCGACCTCCCCCGCGCCTTCTCCTGGCTCGGCCTGCGCACCCGCATCGGCGCCCTCCCCGCCTCGCAAGCCCTCCCCGGTCATCAACAAAACCCCGCCCGCATCGACGCCACCGGTATCCACAACTTTGTTACACCAGAATCCATTCCCGCCGCCTCCCTCGCCCGCCTCCCCCGTCCGGCCTTCCCCCTCGGTGACGACATCGAAAAACGCCTCGCCGCAGCCAACATCCTCCCGGCCCGCGACGGAGAACACTTCCGTAGTGAAACCGGCCAGCTCGATCTCGACCGCACCCAAGGCACCGCCCGCCTCGTCACCGGGTACGCCGAATGCCATGTTATCCCCCCCGGCCACCAAAGCCAGGGAACCCGCACCACCGTCTCGATTCCCGCCAACGACACCTTTGCCGGCATCTACATCCTCGCCATCGACGGACGGCCTCTCTCCGCCAGCGACCGCCTCCTCATCCTGCACCTTACCGACAGCGTCACCGCCGGCACCCGATTCTCCGACACCACCCGCACCCTTCTCACAAAATTCGGACCCGGTCCCCATCTCGTCAAACGCGGCGCCGCCGTCATCACTCTCCGGCTCCCCCCGCGCACCTGGCACGCCTGGGCTGTTGATGCCACCGGACGCCGCACCCGCCCCGTTCCCCTCGCCACCAATCCCGACAACACCCTTACTCTCCAGGCCGCCACAATCCCCGACAATGCCCCCGTCACCCTCGCCTACGAACTCGAGCGCCAGCGCCATCCCTGAACCCCCATTCTCCATTCTGCATTCTTCATTAGCCTCGCAGGGGCGCCAGCGTTCTTCCCTCGAACCACGTTCCCGGCAGCAGGTGAACGCGGCGGTCCGCCGGGATGCCGCGCTCGTTGTTTCGTATCCGCCCGACCAGGATATCGACGACGAAACGCGCCAGGTCATCCACCGGCTCGTGAATGCCGGAAAATCCCGCCAGCGACGCCTCGTGTTCGGGCACCACCAGCAGCGCCACACCCACGTCCTTCGGAAAACGCACCTTCATCCGTTCCAGCGACGCCAGACACCCGAAATGCCACCCCATGGTGATGACCGCATCCGGCTTCCACTTTTTGAACCACGCCTCGAACTTGCCGCCCGAATGGGCGTCGTCGTCCAGCAACGGCGGAATCCTGGCAAGCGGCGGATTACGCAACTGTTGCCCAAGGAACGCTCCGGTCCACAGTCCGGCCATGCGTTCGCTGTAGCTCTCGGTCATCGAGAAGCCGATACGTGTAAAACCGTGCTCCCGGATGGCCTCGTAACAGGCCTCCATGGTCTGGAAATGATCCACCGATACCCGGTCCACCAGAGGCCAGTCCACGCTGCGGCCCAGGGCCACGGCGGCGAAGTCGTCGATACGCAATTCGATGCGCGCATGAGGTTGCAGGCGAGGGCCGAACACCACGCCGGCGATTCCCCGCGTCCTGAAAATCTGTTCGTATCGTTGCGATGAATACCCCGGTTCGTTTTCCCAAAAATATTCCATGCCATAACCAAGCGCTTCTGCTCGCTTGCATGCTGCCGGGAAAAGCAAGGCCTCATAGCTGCGGCGATCTTGCGCCGGTGAGCCTCCAAACCATACCAGCGATCGCCCTTGCAAAATCGGCCTCCGCGTCCGCCGGTAGGCATTCAAACTCGCCAACACCGGATCAGGCCGGTAACCCAACCGTTCTGCTTCCTCCACCACCTTGCTCCGCGTCTGCTCCGAATGCCGCGTATTTTTCGCCAGTGCCCGCGACACCGTAGCCTGGCTTACCCCCAGACGCTGCGCCAACTCACGCTGCGTCAACCGCTCCTGTTCTTGCCACTCAGTCGTTTCTGCTTTTTGCGAAGTCATCGGTGGAATTACAAAGCAATGTGTATCAGAATGCACAATAAAAATATCGTCTCCCCGACACGCTGGGCGCAAAACATCCCCATAACCTGTTTTTCCGTCATGCCTCTCCGTTCCCGGTATCATACTCGTTTTGCCCAACAGCATTGTGCCGCCTTTACCCTGATCGAACACGCCCGGTGATCTGGGCAAGCCAACTGCCAAAATCTCGAAAACCTCCGTCGAATGAACAAGAACTGCCAGATTCTCTCAAAAAACGCCGTCATTCGGGCAAGATCTCCCAATTTCCTCCAGCCTGAGCCTCGGATCGGGCAAAATCTTCCAGAATCTCTCAATCCGAGCCTCAAAACGGGCCAAATCGCTCAATTCCTCTCAACCTGAGCCTCGGAATGAGCAAAGCCGATCAAAATCACCCAACCTGAGCATCAGTCCAGACAAAACCGGTCCGCCCTCCCCGACCCGAGCCTCCGGACCGCTCCCTGCCCCCCCTCTCCCCCTCCTCCCCCCCCCCCAGCTTGCCAGCAAAATCCGTCCACCGACCAGCCAACCTGACCCTCACCATGAGCAGCAACCCGACTCCCCTTGATCTCCGCCTCACCGCCTTGCGCAATGCCGAATGGCTTTCCTTCCACACCGAATTTCGGACCGTGATCGAAGTTGACCCTTCGCCCGGCCCCGCCGCTCTCGGCGTCGGCACCGCGCTCTGGAGCGCTTGGACCACCGAATACGCCAACGCTCAGGCTTCTTTCGCCTTCGAACGAGCCAGCGCCCTCACCAAACTCATCACCGAAGCCGACCACACCCGCGACCAGGCTTTCAGCGACCTCCACAGCGCCGTCCTCGCCTACCGGCACAGCCCCGATGCCAGCCTGCGCCTCGCCGCCGAACGCATCCTCACCTTTCTCAAAAACGAAAAAGACATCGCTCAAAACACACTCCCCGGCGAATCCAGCCTTATCGCCAACATCGACATCGCCTTCACCGGTCCCCTCTCCGGCTACATCGGCCAACTCCAACTCACCCCCTGGTACGAACGCCTCATGACGACCCAGCAGGCCTTTCTCGACCTCTGGCGCCAGCGCACCGATGAAACCGCCGCCCTCACCGCCCTGCGCATGAGCCAGGAACGCCCCAAGCTCGACCTCCTCTATCATCACGCCCTCGGCGCTATCCAGGCTGCCACCTATGGCGCAGCTTCCACTGCCGCCGCCGAATGTATCACCCGCCTCAATACCGTAATCATAAAATACAAGGAGATCGTTTCCCGCCGCTCCGGCGACACGCCCGAGCCTCCTCCTGAGTCCCCCGCCTCGACGGCTGCCGACCTCGAAGTGCTTCCGTCTCTCCCGCTTCTCGAAAACACCCGAAACTGAAATGAAAACCAATCGCTCACCGATCAAAGCTCTCTCTGCTTTCACCTTGATTGAGCTGCTGACCGTCATCGCAATCATCGGTATCCTGGCCGCCATTACGATTCCCGTTGTCAGTCGTGTCCGCTCTTCCGCCGCTGACGCCACCTGCAAATCCAATCTTCGCCAACTTTATTCCGCGCTCCTGCTCTACGCTCAGGACCACAAGGATTGTCTTCCCGTCGCCTATGATGGCGGGTCCATTTCCTGGGTCAGCGAACTCCTTGACGGGAATTATCTCCCTCGTATCCGCAACGACATCAGCGGCAGCAGCAGCGACGTCCTTGGATGTCCCGTTCAGCGAAAATCCATTTCACCGTTCAATCCCTCGGCCCGCACCTACAGCCTCAATTATCACCTCCAGAACTCCAGGACCAGCCCTCGCACACTCGCTTCCATCGATCCTCCCTCTCGTGTTCTTCTTTCTGGCGACGGAGCCGGTCCTAACGCCGAGAATCCTCCCTTCAACATCCAGTTCATCGCCAAAACGATCTACGTCCCCACTCCCGTTCATCCTGATGCCAATGGACGCATCAATACCCTTTATGCTGATGGTCATGTCAGCACCCTTACGTCCGCTGATATCCCCGGCACCGGTTCGTCGACCCCAGGAACCGCAGCCTATCAATTTTGGCAGGGGCGTTGATCAGCCACTCCAGAACGAAATATCCGAAAAGCAACATCCACAAACAACTACAGCCATGAAAAAAAACCGTAACGTCATCCTCGCCCTCGCCGCCGCCGCCGCCATCATGCACACGCTGCCCATCCAGGCTGCGGATGCGCCGCTCTATCAATGGAAATTTGACGCCGACACCGGCGCCAATACCGGCAACACTTCGGGAGGTGCTCTTTCCATTACCAACAACGCCAATGCCAACGTCCGCTTTGCCGGCGGGTATCTCGATCTTACCGCGAATGTCCGCGGCAACGCCTCCAGCTCAGGCTATGCCACGCTTGGCTCCGCCAACATCGGAACACTGAACCAATACACCATTACCATGTGGGTAAAGGCATCCGAACTTCTCGGTTATCAGAACCTCCTCTCTATCGGCCCCAACGGCACCTTCGGAGCCAACGACACCGACAATACGCTTACCGTCCGTCTCAACGGCGGAAAACTCGAACTCTACACAAAGGATACTACGGCCGGGGCCATCAACAACGTCGCCACCGCCCCTGCATTCGCCACCAATGCATGGGTCTTTATCGCCATCTCCTACGATGGCACTTCTGCCAAAGGCTCCTGGTCTGCCGCACAAGTTGCTGCCACTAGTGGCTCTGCCGGCGAACGTGCCAATTGCAATATGCAACTCTACATCGGCGACTCCGTTACCGGCAGCACCCTTTTCCGCACCGGCGTCAACTGGGGCCAAAACGACGCCAACTACGACGTCAATAAAGGCCCCCTCGCTCTCGGTACCGACGCCAGTATTTTCCTCGGCAATCGCCAAAACAGCCAGGCTGATCGCGGCTTCACCGGACTGATGGACGACATCCGCATCTACGACACCATTCTCAGTGCTTCCGAAATCAACGCTGTCCGGCTGGAACAACTTTCTTCTGCTATTCCGGAGCCCGGAGCCGCTGCCCTATGGGTCGGAGGAGCCGCCGCCAGTCTGGCGATTCTTGCTTCC
>JAISAX010000015.1 GCA_031266495.1 Opitutaceae bacterium | reverse complement strand
TGGCGGCCGGGTTCATCGATGCAGCGCACGTCCACGATGGAATTTCGCCCTCCGTCGATGCGGGGCAACATCTCGTTGTCGAGGTATTCGATCTGCTTGATCTTCCGGTCGCCCTCCAGACGCAGCAGGGCGTTGAGCAGCGAGATGCACAGGGACTTGTGTCCGCCGAATACGGTCTTGAAGGCCAGGTCGTTCTTCGGATTCAGATATCGTGACATGTTGGTAAACGGGTCTGGTTTGAAAATGGATACGGGTTGATGACGGCCGGGCGCGACATGGGCGATGCTGGCGGCACTGGCGATGCTGGCGCCGGAAACGTGTCCGGCCTCGGGATGAATCTCAACCGCGAAGTTCCGCTCCCGCGGAGAGGGGGGGGGGGGGGGAATTTAAAGCCCGCGAGGACCTGACCACAACGGGAGATACGCCAATACGGTCCGCCTGGCGCGGGCGTCGCAAGCGACGCCCCTACGGCCGATCCGCGTAACGTCAGTTACCCCCGTTTACACCACGGGCGGTTTTCCCGGTTTGCCGCCGCTGGTGTCGCTGGCAAGAGGCGGCGATGTCTCGCGGGCGGGCAATGGCCTGGCTTCGCGGGCTTCGTCCTCGTCGTCGCCGGCTTCCGCGGCGGGCGCGGCGGCGGTGTCCCCGGCCTTCGGATACGCAACGCGGCCGTGCAGCATGTTGAGCAGGGTGTGCGAAAAACTTTCCTTGATCTCGGTCAGCTCGGCAAGGGTGAGCGGGGCGTCGTCGAGCTGGCCGTCGGCAATGCGGTCGTTGACGACCTGTTCGATCAGTTCTCCGAGGTGCTGCGGGGTGACGCGCCGGAGCGAACGCGAGGCGGCTTCAATGCCGTCGGCCAAATGGATGATGGCGCTCTCCCTGAAGCGCGGCGTGGGACCGTCGTAACGGTAGGTCGTCTCGGATACGGGCGCGGGTTGCAGCCCGGGACCCGCGCCCGGACCCGCGCCGGAGCCGGGGCTGGAGCCGGAGCCGGGGCCGGGGCCTGGGCCGGGCGAAAAAGGTTCGCGTGAATCGGGCGGTCGGACGGGGCCGACCGGCGAGGTGGTGCCGCCGCGGGTCGCGAACGGGGCCGGCGTGGCGCCGGGGCCTGAGCCGGTGCCGCGCAGGTGGAAGGGCGGTTGCGTGAAGGTGGTGGCGCCGGCCTTGGTCACGGCGCGGTGAAAAAAATACCGGATCAGCGTGGTGCCGTGGTGTTGCCGGATCACGTCGATGACGGCGCGGGGGAGTTTGTACTTGAGCGCGAGGTCCACGCCGTCCTTGACGTGGCTCTTGATGATGAGGGCCGAGAGGGACGGGTTGTTGTCGTCGTGCGGGTTCACGCCGTCCACCTGGTTTTCCATAAAATACTCGGGCTTGTTGGTCTTGCCGATGTCGTGAAAGAGCGCGCAGACGCGGGCGAGGAGGGGGTTGGCGCCGATGGTCGAGGCGGCGTTTTCGGAGAGTTGGGCGACGACGAGCGAGTGGTGGTAGGTGCCGGGCGCCTCCATCTGCATGTGGCGCAGGAGGGGGTGGTTGTAGTCGGTGAGTTCGAGCAGGGTGATGTCGGTGGTGCGCTTGAAGAGGGCTTCGAGGACGGGGAGCAGGCCGGCCACGATGACGCCGCTGGCAATGCCGGTGGCAAGGCTGGCGCCCATTTGCCTGGCGACGACGAGCAGGGGGAGGCGGTCGAAGAGGCCGAGGAGGAGCACGGCCAGCGCCATGGCCAGCCCGGCCCGGGTCGCGGCGCGCACGACGTTGCTGCGCTTGCGGGTGTTTTGCGCGGCGAACACGGCCACCATCGAGGAGACGAAGGCGAGCACGAGGATGTCCACGCGGTTGCCGTAGATGACGCTGGCAAAGATGGCGATGAGCAGCGCCATGAACATGCCCGAGCCGGCGTCGATCATGATGGCGACGACCAGCGGGGCGATGATGACGGGGGCGACGTAGGGGAGGACGGAGGCCGCGGCGGTGTTGGACAGAAAGAAGGGGAGGCTGCCGAGCGCGTACGCCCCGCGCACGAGGGCCAGGTTGATGACCACCACGAGCGCGAGGAGCGCGAGGCGTCCGTTGCTGCGGAGCGTCTCGGGGTCTTCGAGCCGGATGTAGAGGATGCTGGCAATGACCATCGCAAACACGAGCAGGAGGCGCCCGGCGAGTTGCAGGCCTTCGTCCCGGGCCAGGGTGCCGGTCTCGACGAGGTGGTGGCGCCAGGCGGCGAGCATTTCGTATTGTTCGGGGGTGACGCGGGTGTCGGGTTCGATGATCGTCTCGCCGCGGGCGACTTTGATGACCACGGGCTGGAGGGTGGCCAGGGTGCGTTCCTGGGAGCGGCGGGTGGCGTCGTCGTCGTAAACGAGGTTGGGGATGAGGCCGCCGCGGAGGATGCGGAAGAGCGCCAGCGAGCGGTCGCGGTCGGTGATCTCGGCGGCGAGGTTGATGCGGAGGAAGGTGAGCGCTTCCTCCAGCGATTCGACGCGGCTGGAAATGACGTCGGCATCGTCGTTGCGCAGTACCTGGAAGACGGCCACCGAGCCGTCGGGCACGCGGCTCCGGGAGAGCGTGGACGTGGCTCCGTCGTGGATACCGCCCTGGTAAATGGCGCGCAGGGTGGAGAGGCCGGAATCAAAAAGGGCGGCGAGGGCGTGGCCGGTCTCGACGCCGAGGAGCGCGGCGGCGTCGGCGGTGCTCACGCGGTGGGCGCCCCGGGCATTGAAGCCGGCCACGGCCTTTTCGAGGGCCGCGGCGCGTTCGGCGGCAGCGGCGCCAGGG
>JAISAX010000943.1 GCA_031266495.1 Opitutaceae bacterium | reverse complement strand
GCACGCGAGACGCGTGCGCTCCCCGGACCAAAATCAGAAATTGGATACGCTATATTGTGTGTCTGTGCGAAGAGGGGGGGGGGGGAGAGAAATCAGGGGACGAGCCGGAGTTTTCCCATGGTTGCGGGAGCGCGGTGCGGACGACCGGGCGGGACAGCGGTTGACCACGTTTGCGCGGTGGACACGGCAGTGGCATCCACGAAACTGGCGGGGGCGTACCGTATAAAATGCGCCCGGAGCGCGAGGTGTTCCCGGAAACGGGAGTGTTCGAGGCGGCGGAGGATTTTTGTAGCGGGGATGGCAAAATCAATGATCCAGCCGTGCGGTGCGGACGCGTTTTCCCAGGGCGCGGCGGCGGTGCGAAACGCAGCGAGATTCCATTCGGACAACTCCCATTGATCGTATTGAATGACGGATGACAAAAGGACGCCGCCGGTGTCATGCCGGGGTTCGGCGGTAACGAGATAAAGGACGTCACGGATGCCGTTGGCGGGCGTCACTTGCAGCTCGATGAAGGCGCGGCCGTCCCCGACCGGATCAAGAAAAACCTCGACGACATCGCCTTCGTGGTGCGGGGCGTCGCGCTGTGTGCCATGCGGGGTTTGCGCGGGAGCGGGACTCGCGCACCAGAAGCGGACATGCAGGGCATCCGGTTCCCATTGGAGGGCGAAGCGCGAACCTGTTTCGGGGCGGGGAAATTTTTCTTTGGCGTCATCCCTCCCGGCGACGAGCGCGAGCGGAGTCGTCGGGATGTTTTTCCATGCGGGATCGTCCGCATCGGCGGTAACGAGCGGCGGCGTGGTCGCTCGCGGAACGTCGAGCGCAGGGATTTCCAATGACGCGAAAAGAATCGCGGGCGCGAGAAACAGGAAAAAAGAGAACGGGAGTTTTTGCAGTGTTCCGGGCGGCATCGCGGTGGCGTATTTTGTACTACACGGAGGGTGGATCGAGCGTAGGGGCTTCGCTTGCGAAGCCAGTGCCAGGCGGACAGTATTGGCGTATCGCCGGTTGTGGTCAGGTCCTCGCGGGCTTCGCAAGCGAAGCCCCTACAGGTCGATCCACCTTCCGCGTGAGTTCGGTGTGTGTGTGTGTGTAATTTGGCGACGTGAGATCAGTGGAGCCTGGCGGTGGCGGCGGGAGGGAGCGTGCTCATGAAAACGAGGTTGCCTTTGCTCCACAGTTCCAGCGCGAGAGAGGGTTCGTCCGGGTTTTGTCCGTTTTCGTTGTGCGGGGCCGCCTTGCCTTGCCACGTCAGGGATTTGTCCGCGGCGCGCAGGCGGGCGGCGGCGGCAATGCGGGCGGCGGCGGCTTCCGCCCTGGCTGGCGTGGCAAAACGGGCAACCCAAAGCGTATTGCCCCAGGCGCGGCGGTGCAGCCCGAGAATGTAGGCCGTGCGGGCAAATTTATGACCGGCGTATTCACGTTCTCCCGACGCGAAATATTTGTAGCGGGCGATTTCCAGCGGCGGATTTCCGGCGTCCTCCTCGACGCCGCGATATTCTTCCTCGTTGGGCTGCGTCCAGCCGACCAGGCGGAGGTCGCCCGCCGTTGCCGGCGCGGCCCAGGACGCGAGGGCGGGGACGGCGGCGGGGGGGGGGGGGAGGGGGGCGTGGTCGAGCAGGGTGCGGTCGCCGCGCTTCCAGCCCGGCGCGGCAACGAGTCCGTTGAGCAGGCCGTTTTTCAGAAACGCATCCACAGCGAGCACGACGCCGGCGGGCGTGTTGCCGGAGAGGGTCACAATGTGCGTCTCGAAAGGCGCCGTCGGGATTTTGTCGGAATGCAGGAAGGGGTTGCGGTCGCTTTCCACCCAGCCGACGACGCCGGAAAGGTTGCCGTAACCGAAGGCATACCAGTCGGCGTTTTTTTCCCCTCCTGCCTCCTCTTGCCCCTCCCGCCTTGTCGGGCGCGCCTCGCGTTGCCAGGCGGCGGCGACGAGCGGGTCGTCGGGCAGCCCGATCATGACGATGTGGCTGTAGGCGCGTGCGGGCACCGGTTCGGCGGCGAGTGAACGGGTGTCGAGGAGTTGGCGCGGCGCGTTCTCCCGCGCCAGTTCGCGCAGGAGCGGATGCGCGGGCACGGACGCCAAAACCCGCCGGGCGGCTTCCCGGATTTCGGCGGGCGCGTCGGCGGCGACGGCTATTTTCAATTCGCGCACGGGCGCGGTTTGCGCGGACGCCGCTTGTAGTGGCGGTGCGATTACAAACAGGCCTGTCGAGGCCAGCGTCAGTGTCAACGCCAGCGACAGGCGGGGAATGACAGGGGATGTCTTCATTGTCGGAAAAATCAAGAGTTGGGAGTCAAGAGTTAAGAACTGATGTTACGCGGTGCCCTTCGTGGGGGCTTCGCTTGCGAAGCCCGCAAGGGCCTTTCATAACTGGAGATACGCCAATTCTGTTCGCCTGGCGAGGGCTTCGCAAGCGAAGCCCCTACTTCGACGTGCGTAACATCACTTAAGAATCAAGAATGGGCGGCTTCGCAGTCGGGTTGGGTTGCGCGGATCATGAGTGGTTCGTGTGCGTGGGTTTGTTCTCGTTATTCTTCATTCTTCATTTCCCGCCAGACGACGACTTCGCCGTCGCCGGGACGGACGGGAACGGTGACCAGCCAGTCGCCGCCGGTGTCGTTCCGGACGGCGAGCGGGCGGTGGTCATTGAGGGCGACGGCGCGGATGGTGGCGCCTGGCGTGGAGTTGTGGATACGGAGTTCGACGGTGCGGGCGCGTTCGCCCCAGTCCTCGACAACGGCGAAGCGGAGCGCGCCGCGACGGAAGCCGTAGCCGAGTATGCCGGGAGGAAATTCGAGCGGCGGGGCTAGCGTTGCGCGAAGCGAGGCGAGGCGCGTGGCGAAGTCGGCTGGCGTGGATTTCCCCGCGTCAACGGGAACAAGCAATGTGTTGCCGCGTAGTTGCCCGTCGCGTTGCGGCCCGCCGTCGCGTTGCGGTTCGCTGCCGTGTTGCGGGAAGAGAGCGGCCATGTCGGGCGGCAGGGAGCCGCTGGCGGGGTTGTGAAAGGCGACGGCGCGTCCGCCGGCCTTGAGCCAGCGGGCGAGGGCGGCGGTCTCGGAGGTCGAGAATTCGGCGGGATTCAGGATCACCATGGAGGTGTCGTCGGGCCAGCGGTCGATTTGCGCGGCGTTGGCGGCGAAGGCGGGGGCCAGGCCGGCTTCGTGCAGGCGTTGAAACAGGGTCGCCGTGCGGGCGACTTCCGACAGGGCGGCGTCGCCACCCATGCCGCCGCCGCCAAAGAGCGCGGTTTCGGGCGCGTCAAAGGTCGTAGTGCTGCGCACGATACCGGGGCCGAGCGGGGCGTCGGGCGTGAGGAGCGCGTGGCGTTCGTGCAGCCGCCACCAGCCTTGCCAGTCGTGCGGGGTCATCGTCCACGAGGCGTATCCGTTACTGCCGAACCCGAAAGTGTGCATTGCGCGATAGCCCTCGACGGGATCGAGTATGCCGCGCCAGGCCCGGTGGTAGTAGTGGCGGCGCGAGGGTTCGTCGGTGCCGACGGGACAATACCAGTGCCAGTTGTTGATGGCGGCGCTGTTCCAGCCCCAATTCAGGAGGGTGTTCATGCGCCAGGAGGGGTTGATGGCGAGGTGGCCGAGCTGGCGTCCGGTGGTCCAGGGCACGCTTTCCTTGTTCATGCCCCAGGTCGAGTCGTCGCTCATGCCCTGGATGACGGCGGCGGCATCGGCCTCGGCGCGTGTCGGCACGAGCGGGATGCCTTGCGCCGTGATGTACACGGCCTTGCCCGCGGCGGCGAAGGTCGAGCGTAGTTGCCTGAGCGTGACAAGGTAGCGGTCGAGGTGAAAGGCCTGCCAGCGGTGGTTGTATCCGGAAAGGATTTCGGAGGAGAGTTGCAGGCGCGTGCGCCCCTTCAGGCCGGGCAGGCCCCGGGCGCGCAGGTAGGCGTCGAACTCGATGAAGTTTGTCCAGTTGAACATGGCGTCCATGGAGGGGCCGGTGTCCCAGCGGTCGCCCTGGTCGAGGATGACGCGGTCGGCTTCCGCCCAGCGGCGGTCCGCCTTCGCCCGGGCGAGGAGGTGCGGGATGGCGACTTCATAAAAATTTTCCCCGTTGGGGAAACTGATCCACGGGTTGCAGTAGTGGCGGAAGTCGGTGTCGTTGACGTAGAGGGCGCCCGCCGGGGCGCGGGTGCGGGCGCCGGTTTGCTTGAGTTTGCGGGCGTAGGCCCAGACGAGATCGTCGGGACTGCTCCACGAACCCGGCGTCTCGTGCGTGCCCGTGCCGGTGTCGAAGACGCTGCGGAATCCGCGTGTAACGATGAAACTGATACGGATGGCGTTTTTCGGGCGAAGGATTTCGATGCTCGCGAGGGCGCGTTCGCCGGATGTCGCCAGGACGGGAAAGGTGCTCGCGGTTTGCCCGCGCCAGAGGGCTTCGATTTGCCAGAACTGTTCGCCGCGGGCGTCGTCGTCGGGGAGTTTAAATTGGGCGGAGATGTCGCGTTGTTCGCCGGGGGCGAGCGTGAGTGTCGTGCGGCTCAATTCGCGGGTGTCGCCGGAAAGGTGGTCGAGGGCGCGTATGACCAGTTCGCCGCCTGCGGGAGTGGCGGGAGGAGCGGCGGGAGCGGGGTCGGCGAGCGCGAGCAGTTCGACTTCGCCGACGACGGGCGCGCGGCGTTCGCGACCTCGCGGCGTGCGGGGCGATGTCCAGGGAAACACGAGGCGCACTTCGCCGCCGCGCTCGCCCGGCGGCAGCGCGAGGAGAACGCGTCCGCGGGTGGCGACGGCGCGTGTATCCAGATCGTCGGCACGGGCGACCTCGCGTCCGTCGATCTCGATACGGACGGAGGCGGGGTTCTGGTCGTCGAGGAAGCGGTGCGCGTCGGGCTGGAGATGCAGCGCGAGGGCGCGGATTTCACGCGGGCGCGGCAGGGTGAGCGTGACGCGGTTTTCTTCTTTCGCGACGCCTTTCCAGGCGTTCCACGCGATGACGCCGGCGCGGGGACCTTTTTCGTTGTGGATGGCGCCGTCGTTGAGGCCGGAGACGGAGGCGTTGTCGGGCGTGGTTTCGTCGCGGGGCGCGGCTTGCGGGGCGATGTTCGTCAAAGAGTGTTGCAGGGTCGCGGTGAGGTTGACCGTGTCGCCCGGTTTCCAGGCGTAGCGCGAGGTCTGCGCTCCCATGCGGGCGGGATAAAAAAGTGTGTCCGGGCCGATGGAGGCGTAGGGATAGTTTTTGTTGTCGAGTGTGCGGAGCGAGTCCGCCGCGAGTTCCACGCGGACGGGCGGGCGCAGGTCGGCGGCGACGCGGCGTTCGGGGAAAATCAGGCGTCCGTCTTCGCCGACAACGCCGACGCGCACCGTCCATTCGTCGCGTTCGGCGAGCGTGGCGTATCCGGTGGCGGCATCATTCGCGCCGGCGGGGAAGGGCAGGGTGATGGTTGTTTCGCCGCCGGCGGGCAATTCGACAGCGGCAAGGGCGTCGCCAACCAGCGCGCCTTCCCACGTCAGGAAACGCGCAACCGCTTCGCCGCGCACGGCGACGGCGCGAGGGTTGCGAAGTGTCAGACGCACTACGCGGTTCTCCGCATCGGCAACGATGTCGCCGGTGAGGTCGGGCGTGGCGGAGGACGGGAGCGTGGTAGAGGGGGAGGGGGGGGGGAGGGGGGGCGGGGTTGCGCCGCCCAGCCATTGGCGGACGGCGTTCAGGGCAACGTGGCTCGTTTTCAGGGAATCGAGGCTTGAGGCCCAGACGACCACGCGTCCCGCGCCGAAACGTCCCGTCAGCAGCAACGGGTTTTGATACGGGTCGTCCGTCGCGGATGTGCGCAGGCGGACGCGCCAGTCGCGGTTTTCGAGCGGGCGCGTCCAGAGCGGGGTGCCCGCGGGAACCGGTTCTCTGGTGTAGGGCGCCGCTTTTTGTTCAAAGCGTTCGTAGCGGGCGATGCCGCGTTCGACGGCGTGAAGCGGGCGGATGTCCCAGCGCCACGGCACGCGGATAACGGGCAGTGGTTGCGCGAAAAAAAGCGCGTCCCGCGAGTCGGGGTCGGACGTGGCGGGGGGCAGGGCGGAGCCACGCGAGGCGGCGGGCATGAGCGTGTGCCAGGCCGTGGTGGGCGCGAGACGGGCAAAGCGAAATGCATCGGTGCCGGGGTTGCGGCCTATCGCGACAAGCAACCCGCCGCCGTCTCGCACATGCGCCTCGATTTCGGCAAGGCGGGCTTCGTCCAGGCGTCCGGACGAGCGGTCGCCGCATTCCCATTCGATGATGGTTGGCGCGGCGGCGGCAGCGGACGCGGGCGCGGACGCGGCGAGACAAGAAATACTGGCGGAGGCGATGGCGATGAACGACGGGGCGAGTAGTGGAAAATTCATGACGAATTACTAATTACTAATGACGAATTACGAATGGCAGAGGGGGGGCGGGTTTTTCGGGGTGGGCGGCGGGTGAGCAGGAAAGCGTCAGCGCGATGTCCACGGGGAAGAGAAGCCCGAGGTGGAGCGCGGCGCACTGTGTCGGCAACGCGGAGGGGATGGATGGTTCGTGAAAAACCGGGACGGAGTGGCACGCCGACGGCAATCCCTCAATGGTGATGCGCGCGCCGGAAATCTCGTCGGCAAGCACGAGGGGACGTCCGCCTTTCAGGGCGTGACGTTCGCGGGCTTCCAGGCGGCGGGGAGCGTCATTGCCTTCGCAATACGTGATGCCGGGGCGCAACCACCAGTTGAGCGAGGCAAGCAGCGAGACCGGCGTCGTGCTGCGAATGCGCAATTCAAAAACATTCGCGGCGGAGGCGGCGGTGGTGGTGGTTGCGGCGGTGGCGTTTTGCTCGCGGAGCGTGATGTCTGTTTTCCAATCCCATGTCACCGGGATGCGCGGGGAACCGGGACGGAAATGCAGGGTGTGCTCCCAACCACGCTGGTCGGCGGCGAGTTCGTAGTGTCCGGTGGCGAGTTTGCGGAGGATGGCGGGCTGGGCGTTGCGCATCCCGGCCCCGGCAAGGTGTAGCGACTCCACGACTACGCCGGCGTGGTGAAGGTGAAACCAGTCGTCGCTGCGGCGCGGGCCGCCCCATTGGTCGCGAACCGTGTCATAAAAATGTCCGCCGGCGTCGCTCGCGAGCGAGAGGAGTGTCGGTCTGCGTCGGATACGGACCTGGCCGGTTTCTTTCCAGTGAATGGTTGTCGTGTCGGGAAGCGGAGCAGGGGGGGGGAGGGGGGCGGGGTGCGCGTCGAGCTGGAGCAACAGGGGCACCATCTCGGCGTCGGGGGAGGGGTTTTGTCGCCAGAGGATTCCGGCGAGCGTGGAGAGACGTCCGTCGCCGGTGAGCAGGGCGAGGCGGCGGACGGCGCCGTAGGTCGAGGCGGGGCGGCCCGGGGAAAATCGGTCCTGGCGGTGGCTGAGGGTGGAGTCCGCTTCGTTGTTCGGCTGAAGCGAGTTCACCAGAAATTCCGCGTGGCGGCGCAGCGGGGGCAGCAGGGTTTCGGCGAGTTCGGGGAGGTTGTCGAGGAGGGCGAGGATGCCCATCGTGGCGACGCCGTTGTAATTGGGGCTGCGTTCGTGATACCAGCAGCCGTCGGCGTTCACATCGATGCCATCGGCGAGGTAGTCTTTTATTTTGGCGAGGTAACGGGTGTCGGGGAAAAGCGAATACACGACGGAGAGCGGAGCGCAGGCGGCGGTCCAGCGGTGATTGGCGGTGTGGACGCTTCCGGCAAGGACCGCCTCCGCTCCTTTTTGCATAAAATCGGCCAGTTCGTCGAGGAAGGTGGGCGTCGGCGAGAGGCCGGCGTCGCGGTACCGTTTCCAGGCGGCGGCGAGGCCGGTGATCGGGAATCCGACTTCGTTTGCCGAATACGCGCCGCAAAGGTCGAGGCATCCGTCGGGCGCCTGGCGGCGGCGGAGGAAGGCGAGCGCGGCAACGCAGGCGGCGTCGATTGCAGATGGGGTGAGCTTGCTTTTTTCTTTTTGCCCGTGCTCTGACGTGGCGCGGGCGGCTCGCCCGCTCCGGAAAGTGGCACGGGCTTCCAGCCCGTGGACGTTGCCTCACCGCACCGGCGTGGCGCGGGCGTCTCGCCCGCAGTCGGTGCCTCTCCGCTCCCGTCCCGCTCCGGAGTGGCCCGGACGGCGGCGCTCCGCGCCGTCCACG
>JAISAX010000844.1 GCA_031266495.1 Opitutaceae bacterium | reverse complement strand
GTATCCGTGAAATGCGTTAGCCCGGATATTTCATACTTTTTGTATCGGGATTTCGGGAACACATGCGATGTAGGGGCTTCGCTTGCGAAGCCCGCGCCAGGCGGAGAGCATTGGCGTATCTCCCGTTGCGAAAGGTCCTCGCGGGCTTCGCAAGCGAAGCCCCTACCTCCGGCGTGCGTAACATTCGTTTTTAAATTTTAAATTTTAATTTCTTGCCGAGGCCGTTCCGGACGGTTGTGAGCAACAGGAGAAACAATCCGGCGAACAGGGCGACAGCAGCGGGTTCGGGAACGGGCGTGACAAAACGGATACTGAGTTCGTGGTTTACGGTATCCCAGAGATAACCGTTGGTGCCGTAAGCGGCGTCGAGAACGAGGCCGGAACCCATAATGTTGACGGTAATGGAAGTTGGAATACCGCTCCATGTGCCGCCGCTGTCGCCGGCGGCGGTGAAGAGTTTGTAAATGTGACCGGCTTCGATGGAGCCGCCGGGCGTCGTGGTGATGTTGACGGTGATGTCTCCGCCGAGGGTCACGGAGCCGGAGCCGAAGTCGATCTGGTCGCTGCTGGCGCCATTGATCTGGTAATCGAGGGTTGCGCCGCCGGTGGCGGTGAGGCCGCCGTGAAGGGCAAGGGCGCCGATGGTGCTTTCTCCGGTGGTGGCGTCGATGGAGCCGGGGGCGAGGTGCGCGGTGGCGGCGCTGAGTGTGGTCAGGCCGGCGAGGGTTCCCGTGCCGCCAAGGATGGCGTTCGCGGCGACTCTGCCCGTGCCGGCGAGCGCGGCGTTCGCGATGAGCCGTCCGTTGGTGACGTCGGTGAGGCCGGTGTAGGTTTGCGTGCCGGCGATGATCCAGGTGCCGGTTCCGTTCTTGGCAATGCCGCTGGCGTTCCCGTTGTTGTTGGCGAGTGTCGGCGTGAAGGTGTTCGCGCCGGTGTTGGAGCCGTCAAGGACAAGGCGGATGCCGCTGGTGTTCCCGAAGACGATTGAACCGGTGTTGATGAAGGAGAGCGCGCCGGTGCCGTCGGCGGCGATGACGCCATTGGTTCCCCAGAGGGTGAAGAGGCGGTCGGTGGCGTCGCCCGTGCCCGTGTACTTCAATGTCGCATACAGGTCGCCGCGGATTTTCAGGTTTGTGGCGTCATTGGTGGAGGCGCCGATGCTGCTGTTGGCTCCGCCGTCAGCGAGTTTGCTGACTTCAACGGTGCCACCGTTGATCGATGTCGTCTGGGTGTAGGTGTTCGCTGTATTTGAAAGTTTGATATGGCCGCGCTCGGCCGTGTTGCCTCCGCCAAGAGAAACGCTGGTGGTGTTACCCCCGGTGCCGATGATTCGGCCGCTGATATCGATGGTGTTTCCCGTGTTCGCGATGAGGGTGAGGATGCGAGTATTGAGTTTGACTTCGCCCGTGAAGGTCTGGGTGGTCGGCGTGGTACTGGCATTTACCAGTTTGCTTGTCCAGCTCAGATAGATGGCGCGGTTGGTGGTGGTGTCGGTTGAGCCGATGTAGTTGAGGGCGTCGCCGCCGTTGAGGCGGATTTCGGTGCCCGCGCCGAGCGCCGAGGCCTGGCCGATGTTGGCCACGCTGGTGTAAAAGGCGGTCGCGGCAAACTGGGGGATGAAGGTGAAATCGTTGGCGTCGTTGTTCAGGTAAATCGCGCCTGCCCCTCCATACACATTGAAGGAGATGGCAGGGTTGAGGGTGGAGGTGCCGGTGATTTTTCCGTCGATGACCAGCGTGGTTTTGCCTGTGCCGGTGCCCTGGTTGACGTTTCGCGTGGTGGTGACCGTGCCAAAGTCGAGAGTGATGCCGGAGCCGATGGTGACGGTGGATTCACCGGCGGCGCGCGAGAGGGTGACATCGCCATTGAGTTGAAGCGTGCCGTTGCCGGAGAGGGTGAGGTTGTTGGCGGTTGCCCAGTCGAAGCTGAGACCGCCGGCGAGCGTGGCGTCCGACGAGAGCGTGATGGTGGCGTTGGAGGTGTTTTGGGAAAAGTTGCCGTTGATGGTGTTGCTGGTCCAGTTCGAGGCGGTGTTGAAGTCGGAACCGTCTCCGCCGGCCCCCGTGCCGATCCATTGGGAAAAGGCCGCGGAGGGGAGCAGGAGCAGGGCGGGGATCATGGCGATTGTCGCAATACGGTGGATACGACGGGCGCGTTTTGCGGGCTGTGTCCGGCGGGCGGACGCGGGAATAATGGAGGTGGAGTTCATCGGGTTGGGCGGGTGATTCGGGTTTGGCTGGCAGAAACAAAAAACATGGAAACATAAGAGAAACCGGTATTCGTAGTGTCAACTTTTATTTCTTGGAATAAATGAAACACTTTGTTTTTTCTCTTCTGTTTTCACGATCTCCCCGCCGGTGTTTCCCGGCGGTGTTTTCGCTGGTGTTTCCGTTTGTTTTTTTATCCGGAAAAATTGCTTTCCTCACCACAGTTGTTCATCCACGGATTTATGAAACCCAGGCGTTCCGGCACTGTTCCTGTTGATCGCGCGCCCTCCGCGCCCGCTGCGCCTTCCGCGTCCTCTGCGTCCTCTGCGTCCGGCACGGATGCGCAGGGCTTGCCGGGGCAGGCCGGGACGCGACGTCGCGGGCCGGGACGCAGCCGTGTATCGAGCGGGGCGAAAAAACTGCTCAGGCAGGTGGTGGTCGAGCGTGTGGCGTCGCCGGTTTTCCAGATTGCCGACCGGCTGCGGAGCATGATTTACGACGGCGATCTGGAGCCTGGCATGCGCCTGCCTTCGACGCGCGAATTGTCCGCGCAGTTTTCCGTGGATCCGACATCGGTGCATCGCTCGCTGTCATTGCTCGTCAAGGAGGGCCTGCTGTTGCGCACGCCTTACGTGGGGACGTTCGTGGCGGAACCTCCGAAAAAGAAGCTGGAACGACTCGCGTTTTATTACCGGAACGGGGGGGGGGAGTCCCCGGGAATGTTCGGACGGGTCTTGCTGGAGGAGATTACCCGCCTCGGTCATGCGAGCGGATTCGTTGTCGAGGTCTTCAGCGACACACGCAAAATCGCCGATACCGAGAATTCTCCGCCGGATGATCTCGACCGCCACACCCGCACCCGGCGCGTGCAGGGCGTGGTCCTGTCCTCGGTTTCGCCGGAACGGGTCAGGTGGATGGACAGCCTGCCGGTGCCGTTCGCCACGCTGTCCACGCCGCGGCATCCGCACACATTCAGCTGGGATCGCCGGGCGCAGGCCGCAGCCGCGGTTCACCAGCTTGCGGCGCGAGGCTGCCGCCGGATCGGCATGCTTTGCGCTCTGCTCGCCCACGATGCGCCCGGAGCGGATGATTATCAGCTCGGTCTCTATCGCGGTTTTGTCAGCGCCATGGCGGAGGCCGGCCTGGAGGTCCACCCTGGACGCCTTTCGGGTATCGAAAAACCGGATGCACCAGCCGTGGACAAGATGCCGGCTTTCGGTTTCGAAGCGTTCAATCGCCTCTGGGGCAATCTTCCGGCCAGGGACCGACCGGATGGTTTGTTCATTTATCCCGACACCGTCGCGCTCGGCGCTCTCATGGCGATCCCGATGCACAACCTGAGGGTGCCGGATGACCTGCGTCTGGTATTGCACACCAATGCCGAGTTCCCGGTTTTTTGTCCGTATCCGGTGGATCGTCTTGTCGTGCGCGCGCAGGATGCCGCGCGCGCGCTGGTGGGTCACATCCGCAACCAGCTGGCCAATCGTGCCACCTCCAGTCGTATCCTGCCGGCATTTATCGCCCCCTGCGCTCCCGTCTCATCTGCCGATCATATATAAATCGCTGATTTCAAGAGCGTTTTCCTCTGTTTCCGGAGTATTCATGCCGATGGACAATTTCGCTATTCGCACAAAACCGGGTTTTCCGGACGCAAAACCCTGATAACTGATCGGCGGCATACGTATGGATATCGATACCGATTTGCTTCATGTTACTGAGGCAGGTTGTCGCCCACGCCTACTTTCATTTCCGGAAAATGGCAGAACGCGGAACTGGTATATATATGTGTGGGGGGGGATGTGGGGGGGGGGAGGAGAGAAAAAAGGCGAGAGAGAGGGGAATGTGCAGGAGTGTGACGAGCCCGTGCCAAACGTCATTGAGAAAACGTTTGCTCAAACGGCAACGTTTCCCCCTCTTTCTTCCTGATCCGAACCGATCCAACCCGATCCGAACCAACCCGAACCACCACCCATGACTGAAAAACTTATCCTCGACACCGACATCGGCTCCGATGTGGACGACGCCGTCTGCCTCGCGTGGCTGCTTCTCGAACCGGCCTGCGAACTGCTCGGCATCACCACCGTCACCGGCGACACGGCGGCCCGCGCGGCGCTTGCCGATGCGCTTTGCCGACGCACCGGAAAATCCGGCATCCCGGTTTATCCCGGACTCGCCCGCCCGTTGCTCCTGCCGGAAAGCCGTCAGCCCCGCGTGCCGCAGGCATCCATTCTCGCGGACGGCAAATGGCCGCACACGCCCGCCGACGATTTTCCGAAACACGAGGCGATCCGTTTTCTCCAGAAAACCATCCGCGCTCATCCCGGCGAGGTGACGTTGCTCGCCATCGGCCCGCTGACCAACATCGCGGCCCTCTTCACCATCGACTCCGAAATCCCCTCGCTCCTGAAGGCGCTCGTTCTCATGGGCGGCAACTTCACTCCTGTCCGCTGGCACGGCAGATACGGGGCCGGACGTTGCGAGTGGAACATCGCCAACGATCCGCACGCCGCCGAAATCGTGTATCGTGCGCGGGTTCCGCGGCACCGCTCCGTCGGCATCGACGTGACTTCGCGCGTGAACATGAAACCCGACGAGGTGCGGCAAAAATTCTGCCGTCCCGGCCTCGACCTTGTCCTCGACATGGCCAAGGTCTGGTTCGACGGCGGACGCGACGAGATCACCTTCCACGATCCGCTCGCCGCCGTGACCATTTTCGAACCCGGCCTCTGCACTTGGACGCGCGGCAAGGTGAGCATCGTCACCGACGGGCTCATGGAAGGTTACACCCTTTTCGACCCCGACGCCGCCCACGCCGAAGCCGGACATGAAGTCGCCGGCGATGTCGCGGTGGACCGGTTCTTTGCCCGCTATTTCAGAAATTTCGCCTGAGTCCGTCTGCCTCCGGAAACAATCCGACGGGACCGCTAAAATACGCTGAAGAACGCTAAAGAACGGAGGATATTTCGCGTAATATCAGTCATTCGTGAATACATATGGCCACTGATGGAACATGCAGCGTTCCGCCTCTCTGCCTGAAAATATTTTCAACCGCGAAGGATCCCAAGGGCGCGAAGAAACAGAAGGACGTCCTCCGGCCTTTTGCTTTAGCGGCCTTTAGCGTTCTTTAGCGGTTCCTCGGTCTTTTCTTCCCAATGCCTGTCGTTCCCATGTCCACTGCCACCTCTGCCTGTCGCACCGTCGCCATCGTCGGTTCAGCCAACATGGATCTTTCGATCCCCGTCACCCGTCTGCCCCGTATCGGAGAAACCATTCACGGAGGCGACATGACGACCAACCCGGGCGGCAAGGGCGCAAACCAGGCGGTCGCCGCCCAGCGCGCCGCCGACCGGCCCGGCTTTTGCCGCTTCATCGGACGCGTGGGGGATGACGTATTCGGGCGGAAGCTACGCGACGCACTCGATACCGATTCCGTCGATACGAAGGCTCTGCTGGCGACTCCCGGCACGCCGAGCGGCGCCGCCGCCATCATGGTCAACTCCGAAGGCGACAACGCCATCGTCGTCTCGCCCGGCGCCAATGCCCGCCTCACGCCGTCCGACATCGCGGACGCACGCGAGGCGATCGCGACCGCGGCCGTCCTCGCCGTGCAACTCGAGGTGCCGTTCGACACCGTGGCCGCCGCGCTCTCGCTCGCACGCGAGGCGGGCGTGCTCACGATTCTCGATCCCGCTCCGGCTCCCCGTCCCGCCGCCGGTGAGGCACTGGCCACATTGCCGGATGCGCTCTGGCAGGTTGACATCTTTTCGCCCAACCAGAGCGAGGCCGGACTCTTGACCGGCATTGCCGTCGAGGACCTCGCCTCGGCACGGGCAGCGGGGGAGCGTCTGCTGCAGTTTGGTCCCAAAACTGTTGTCCTCAAACTCGGCGGGCTCGGCGCAGCTATCGTCACCGGTGACGGAGCCGACGGCGCCGATGGAGCTGGAGGAGACGGATTTCGCTTCACGCACATCCCGGCCATCCGCATCCCGGAAGTGGTGGACACGACGGCGGCGGGTGATGCGTTCACGGGCGCCCTCGCCACGGCGCTGGCCGAGGGGCGTCCGTTGCCCGAGGCGGTGCGCTTCGCCGGCATCGCGGGGTCGCTCGCCTGCACGGTGCGCGGGGCGCAGGCGGCGATTCCCCGTCGCCAGGACATTCTCGCCAGACTGTGAGGCGTATCCGTTGGTACGATACGCAGGGGCGAAGACATCCGCCGCAACCGGCAATGCCGGTTTGACGAGGGAGGGGGGGGGGGGGGGGGAAGGGCGGTGACCGTCGCGCGGGGCAATTTGCCGCATCAGGCAGCGGAAGAGCACCGCAATGTTTTTCCTTCGCACCATATGCCGTCGATGAGAATCAATCTGGGATGTTCGGGCAGGCCGAATTCATTGTGCAGGATACGGTTTATCACGGTTTCGGCGGCGATTTTTCCAACGGCTTCGTGCTGTTCGTCCATACCCGATACCGGGCTGCCGGTCTGGTGGTTGAGGCAGGCGAGCCCGATGTCATCAGGCGCGCGCAGACCGAGTGCATCGAGCCATTCCAGTTCGTGGCCGATCAGGCCGAGAATCGCATCAGGTTTCCACTTGCGCAGCCAGTGCCTGAAATCCGCCGCGGGAGTGGTTGCGGGAGTTCCCACAAAGAGAGGGAAGGGTTGTGTGTTCTTGACTTTGTATTGCCAGTACAAATACCTGTCCATCCACGCTCCATCTATTCCGTCCACCGCGTTGCGAGGCAGGCAGAAGCCGATGCGCCGGTATCCTCGACGAAGGAGTTCGCCCATGGCGGCATCCATCTGATGGCGGTGATTGATGCCGGAGCGATCCACGGGCACATCCGGCCAGCCGGTGCCGAGCGTGGCGCAGGCGTAGCGCGACCAGTCGAGCGGAACAGGGCCGCGGGGGGAGCCGGACGGGGCAAGAATGAGGCCCGTAATCCCTCGCGCCTTCAGGACGCGGTCGATTTTTCCCAGGTTCATGCCGTAGTCATCCAGAGAGAAAAAACCGGGGCGGAATCCGCGTGCTTCCGCTCCCCGGATCATACCCAGAAATTGTCTGCCAAAAGTGTCGTTGGCCGAGGGACCGGGCGGCGTGACCGCGCACAGGATGGCGATGCAGCCGTGATCGGAAACCCTGCGTCCGTCGCGGATACGGTTCATGAGCGATACGACCATGGGGTTGGGCGTGTACCCCATTTTTTGG
Organism: Opitutaceae bacterium; assembly: GCA_031266495.1. The sequence goes on along the minus strand of JAISAX010000844.1, from coordinate 2,140 downwards.
GCCGCCTCCAGAACGGCCCTGTGTGTTTTGGCGGCGATTCCCGGGGCATTGCGTAGTGCGCGCGAGACGGTGGCCTGGTTGAGGCCGAGAGCCCGGGCGATGGCGGATTGGTTGGACATGACGGGGAAATGCAGCCGGAGCCAAGGCATGTTGCATGGATATGCAATTCATCTCCGTTGTGTGCTCTGGATCTGTTGCCGAGGATTCCCGCCTGTTTCCATGAGCACAGTTCCTTGTCCATCCATCATCCGCGAACCCGCGCGCGATATTCCCGTCATCGATACGGCTGACGTTGTTGTCATCGGGGCCGGTCCGGGCGGCGTCGGTGCGGCCGTTGCCGCGGCGCGCAATGGAGCCCGCACCGTGCTCGTCGAGCGTTTCGGCTCGTTTGGCGGCACCTGGACTCAGGGTATCCTTTCCGCCGTCATGCCTTTTCCGTTTGTGCGCGGCATTTTTGGCGAGATCGCCGCCGCCATGCGGCGCGAGGTGGCGGCATGGAATCCTTGGGATAACCAATACGGGTCGAGCGCCAACTACGACACCGAGGCGATAAAAATCGTGCTCGACCGCCTTGTCATTGATGCCGGAGTACGTCCCCTGTTTTTTGCCCATGCCGCGGCCATCCTTCGCGAGGGGAGGCGCCTTGATGGCGTGGTGATCGAGTCCAGGGAGGGGCGGCACGCGATTCGCGGACGGCAGTTCATTGATGCCACGGGGGACGGTGATGTTTGCGCGCTGGCCGGCGTGCCGTTCGGGATGGGCGCGCCGGATGGTTCGGGCTGCCAGCCCATGAGCATGATTTTCAAGATGAGCGGCGTGGACGACGCGCGGGCCGATGCCTACCGCAAGGAAGAGGATCATCACATGGAACGCGCCTGGGGCGCCGCCAGGAAACGCGGCGAGGTCACGGTGCCGCGCGAGGACGTCCTTTCCGGAAAACTTCCGCGGCCTGGCCAGTGGCAATTCAACACCACGCGCATTCCAGGCAAAGACGCGACCCGCCTGCGCGATGTCACCGAAGCCATGATCGAAGGCCGGCGCCAGGTTGCCGAGGTAGCGACATTCCTGCGCAAAAACATCCCGGGGTTTGAACGCGCCGTCGTCAGCGAGACCGCCGCCCACGTCGGCGTGCGCGAATCGAGGCGTATCCATTGCGATTATCGCATCACTCCGGAAGACATTGTGGAGGCGCGAGCCTTCGATGACTGCATCGCGCGCGGGAACTGGTTCATCGACATTCACAGCCCCACCGGAGAAGGCACCACGCGCATCCACCCGCCCGAAGGGCGTTGGTATGAGATTCCCTACCGCAGCATCCGGCCCGAGGGCATCGACAACTTGCTGGTGGCCTCGCGGTGCATCGACAGCACGCACGAGTCGCACGCGGCGATTCGTATCACGCCCCAGATTACGGCGATCGGCCAGGGAGCGGGAACCGCCGCCGCTCTCTGCATCCGGCTCAACCTCCCGTCCACGCGCATGCTCGACGCCGCCTTGCTCCGGAACACCCTGCGCGAGCAGGGCGCTTTCGTCTGATTTCGTGTCCGCCAACTTCCTGTATTTCTCTCCACATCCAACCCATGAAAACATACCTGCCATCATTCGCACTGGGCCTCCTGGCCGCTTGCCTCGCCCATTCCGCTCCGGCCGCCGCCGCCGTTGCCGTTGCCGTCTTTTATTCGTTTGATACTTCGCCCGACGGAACAGGCGACTTCACTGCCGGCTATTCGGCTATCAATGGTTTCAACAGCGCATCCTCCGTCACCCGGACCGGCACCACGCAAGCCAACGTGCACGCCGGAGGGGAGGCGACGTTTACCGATTTCGCGGGCACGGAATGGAAAGGCAGCGGAAACAGCGCCATGCCCGGCCATTCCCTGACATGGAACCAGAACAGCACCGGTAATTCGTTTTCCGTGACACTCGATACGACCGGTCTCGAATCGCTCGCGGTGCGGCTCGGCATCCGATCCGCCGGAAGCGGAGCCCCTGCGGCGTTCACCTCCTTCACCTATGCCATCGGTTCGGGCAAACCGGTCGGCATTGATACGGTCGCCCTCTCGTTCCCGACCGGGGGCAACTTCAATGAATGGAGCGCGGACCTGTCCGCCATTGTCGCCCTCTCCAACCAGAACTCCGT
>JAISAX010000814.1 GCA_031266495.1 Opitutaceae bacterium | reverse complement strand
GAACTTGCGCTCCTGCAACGACTTGTGCAAGATTTTCGCTCGTGACCACATGTGCAAATGCCGCATTTGCAGCAGTGCGTGTTGTGGTTGTGAGGAGCGTGTCGCGCATGGAGTTGATGGTGCTTTCGGCGAAACCGGTAAGACTGGCGAAACTGACAAGGAGTTTTTCTGGCGCAACCCTATTTTTACGATTTTCCTGGACATTTGCGTTTGCCCGGCCTGTTGGCGGGGATTTGCGTGGCTTGCTTATGTTTGACGCCTTCAAACCACGAAAGTTTTACAAAACCCTGCTTCCTCATCGCCATCCCGAGGCCAGTGACGAATCCACCATGCAAGTCGCAACATTCGCCGCCGGGTTTGCCGTGTTGCTGAAAGCGGTGTGCGACAGGGCGAGTTCCCCGGCGGGCGCGCTCAAACGGCGGCAAATCACCGATCTCAGCCTCTGCCTCGCCGAAATGGCGGATCTAGCATTTCCTCCCCCTCATGAAACACCGCCGCAATTACCCCCCGCCACCCCTGCCGCCTTGCTCCGGCAAGATGCGTCTGGCACACCGTTTCGTCATGCCCGCCGACTTCCCTCTCCGCAAATTTTCCCGCTGGACACAGGCGCTCGCCGCTTTGCCCGCGCTTTCCATTCGCCAGCCCTTCGCCTGGATGATCGTGCATGGGTTCAAGGATATCGAGAACCGGACATGGCGCACCCATTTCCGGGGGCCGTTTCTCATCCATGCCGCATCGAAACTCGACACGCTTTACGACGAGGATATCGCCCTCATCGAAGAACAGGCCGGAGCGAAATTCCCCGCCGGGCTGGACACGGATGACGCCCCGGTCGGCGGCATCGTTGGCGTGGCCGAAATCGTGGACTGCGTGCGGAACCATCCTTCGCCGTGGAAATTTCCCGACGATTGGGGTTTCGTGCTCGCCAATGCCCGTCCGTTGCCCTTCCGCGCCTGCAAAGGCAAGCTCGGCTTCTTCAAGCCTGACTTCCTCTGACCCGGTGGACGCCTGTTTCTCGATGTGCCACTTGTGAACGCTCTCCGCATGAAGAATCCGCCCGTAAATTCATCCATCAAAGTCGAAGATGATTTTTCGGGGAGGCGAATCATCATCCCGAATCATCATCCCTAAACCCACACGGTCGCCGGGGGACTATCTCACCATCCTTTTTCTCCTGTTCTGGCTCGGCCTCTGGGCATTCGGTGAATACGTGGTCACACTGGCGTTGTGGAGCACAGGCTTGAGGGGGGCAGGATGGTTTATGGCCGCATGGCTTGGCGGGTGGACCGTGGGCGGGATCATGGCGTTTTATTCCGTCTTCAGGTTGGTCAGGGGAGAGCCTGCCGAGATTGTCACGCTGACCAGTGTTGAACTGATACACCGGAAGGGCAAAACCTCCGCTTACGGGAGGCAAAGCATCGGGAAGATAGAATTGGATACATCAGGAGGCGTTCACTGTTTGTATATTGATCATGGCGCCGATAGAGTTTGGCTGGGTGAACACATCAGGGAACCGGAACGCGAATGGCTCTATGAGGAAATCAAGGAGTGGAAAGATGCCTGACACACGACGGCGCGCCTGTTGACAACACTGGAAACAGTGCCGGCGTTATTACTCATTATCGGTGGATTTGATGGTCGCGGTGAGGGTGGCGGGAATATTCAGCGCTTTCAGTTTTGAAGAGAGGGACTCCGGGAAATCGGCGTGAAAAGCGTCTTCAAACGCCGCCGCGAACCGGGAGGAAATTTGCCCGTCCGTGAAGGCGGACAGGCCGCAGCGGACTGCCGGGGGATACCGTTCCTGAAACTTTCCAATCGCCTCGCGGAGTTGGGCAATGTCGTCGGGCGCGCCTGCCTCGCGCTTGGCCTGGGGCAGGTAGTCGTTGATGCCGGTTTGCAGGATGGCGGCGGCTTCGGTGAGTTTTCGCAAAGCGGTTTTGGCCGCCCTGTGGTTTTCGTCCCTGGCAATCTCCAAACGCTGTATCCGGTTCGGAATGGTCTCTTCGTCAGGCGGGATTTTTTGGTTTTCGATGATGCGCGGGACAATGGCCGCGAAAACAAGGAAGACCACCACGCCAAGCCATGACCAGGGCGAGGATGTCGCCCCGTAGAGGAGCAACGTGGGGGTCAGCGTAAAAATGGCGATGATGAGCAGGAGGAGACCGGGTTTGAATCGGGCATTTTCAAGACGGCCAAGCTCGGCGGCATTGCTTTTGAGTGCGGATTCGAACCGGTGAAATTCGCTCGCGGCGGCGGACGTGGCGGAGAACAGCGGGGTGAGACGTTGGGACATCAGCACCTTCCGGGAGAAATTTTTAACGCACGGCGCGAGCAGTTCGCCGGAATTTTTCGAGACGATGTAGTCAAGGCGTTGTTCGTTGTCGCAACGCTCAAGCCAGAGGACGGCGTGACGCCAGTCGTCCTCCGTCCTGGCTCGCAAGGCTTGTTCGGCGTGGAGCTGGTTGCGCTCTTTCTCCAAACGCAGCCGCTCGTCTTCGATGGTTTGGAGCAGTCGTTTGCGTTCCTGCTCAAGTTCGCGGACGCGCCGGGCCTTGTCGTCAGCGGATACGATGTCGGCGATGGCCGCGCCCGCCAGTCCGGCGAGCAGCATGTCGGTGGTGTGGTCGGGGCACTTTTTGGGTGGTTCGGATGACATGACGCCAATGATCATACCCTGTGGATTGCGGCTGGCGACTTTCCCGTCCCCCTCACCCGCCTGCATCACAAAGCGCTTACCCTTCTCGGCTGCCCCTTCACTCTCCATGCAACGGTAAAATGACGGCGAGCCATCCGCTGGAGTGAACAACCTGGAACACCCTGATAATCAGCATGGTGGACGCCACAGGACTCGAACCTGTGACCCCATCCGTGTGAAGGATGTGCTCTAACCAACTGAGCTAGGCGTCCGTCGTTTGCCGGCCCCTGGCCGGGAAAGAGCGCCGAACGTGGCGAGGCCCCTTGCCCGAATCAACACCGTTTTCACCCCTCGCGGTAAAATTGTGAGGCAACATTGTGAATAACTTTTGCCCGAAATGACCTGTTTACAAAGGGAGTTTTCTTGACCCCGGGGGTGAAAGTGGGGCGAAATGGGGCATATTGGGAGGCATTCGTGCCACCACTCCACATGGCAACCTTGGGCAAACCGTTCTACACCGGCCTTCACAGGCACACGCTGGACGACAAGAATCGCATCACGATTCCGTCGGCGTGGCGGTCTGCCCACACGGACGGAGACACCTTCCTCGCCACCCCGCATCCCGACGGCTACATCGCCGTTCTCCCGCCCGCCGAAGTCGAGAAACTCCACACCAAGATCGCCGCCATGGCGCTCACCGACCGCGATGCGCAGGACGTGGCCGCGCGTTTCTTCGCCGCCACCCACGCCTTCACGTTCGACAAGCAGGGCCGCATCGCCCTCACCGACGAACTCCGCTCCCACGCCGGCATCGCCAAAGACGGTGTCCTCGTCGGCTCGCTGACCAAGTTCAATATCTACAGCCCCGAGCGCTGGGCAAAGGTCGAACAGCGCACCGCCGGGGAAAACATGGGCGACCTCATGCGCCGCATCGGCATCTGAACCACACCGTTCCATCCCGAACGGCGTGGGGGGGGGGGCGGCGCCCCCCCCGCGCCCGCCCCCCCCCGCCCCCCCCCCCCCCCCCCCCCCCACCACCGCCCCCCCCGGGGGCGCCGAGAAAGAGCTAAGAGCAGTCAGTAAAGAGCAGGGAGCAAAGACGAGATGGGCGGCGGTGTCAGACATCAAAGG
>JAISAX010000749.1 GCA_031266495.1 Opitutaceae bacterium | reverse complement strand
GGGACATGCGCCCCTGCGAAGCCCTCCCCCCCCCCCTCCCCCGCCCCCCCGGCCCTGCGCGGTTATCTCCCGAAGACCGCGCCCCGTTCACGCAGCGCGTGCAGCCGGAGCCCGAGCCGGTCGCCGTGACGGCAAAGACGCACGGACGCGCCGAACGCCCTGCCCAGCACGCCGCCGGTCAACGTCTCCCCCCGCGGACCGGCGGCCACCACCCTGCCCTCGCGCAACACGAGTGCGTGCGAGAACGCCGGCGTGATCTCCTCCACATGATGCGTCACCAGCACCAGCGCGGGGCCCCCGCGGCGACGGGCGAGCGTTTCGACAAACCTCAAAAACTGCTCGCGCGCCACCGGATCGAGACCCGCGCACGGCTCGTCAAGGATGAGCAGACGCGGGTTGGCCATCAGGGCGCGCGCGATGAGCACGCGCTGGCGTTCGCCCTGCGAAAGGTACGCCCACGGACGCCCGCCCAGCGCCGCGCCCCCGGCAAACGCCAGCCAGCGCAGGCCATCGCGACGGTCGGCGGCGACGGCGGCGGCGGTTTTGTCGCGGACCCAGAAATCCAGTTGCGCGTACCGCCCGCTGATGACGGTTTCGAGCGCGGGCTCGGCAGCCGGGACGGCCGCCTGGAGCGCGCTCGTGACGATCCCCACCTGAAGCCGCAAATCGCGCCAGTCGCTCTCGCCGTAACGGTGGCCGAGCAACATCAATTCGCCGGAGGTCGGCGAGAGGTAACCGGTGAGCGCCTTGAGGAGCGAAGTCTTGCCGCAACCGTTGGGCCCCATGATCACCCAGTGCTCCCCGCGCCGCACACACCAGTCGATGCCCCCGAGAATGATTTTCCGGTCGCGGACAACGCCAAGCCCGGCGACCGAAAGGAGCGGCGTCGCGGAGCTGCAGGCGGCGGACTTGTGTTTGAGCGGACGCCGGACGGTGCGGATGCGTGTGTCCATGTGAAAAAGGGAGAACACTGACGCCCCCGGCCAACGGAGCCAAGCAAAGGAGCGGCGGTGACGGAGCGGCGGCATTCCTGCGCCACACCGGCTCCCCGCCCCGGTAACACCTCGGCTCATGGATATGTACATACATTCCCGGGGAACCACCGTTTGCCGTTGTGGCGGTTGCCGACATGAACGGGGATAGGCATCCCGCGCCACCGCCGCCGGCGGGACGCTTCCGGGATACCCGCAAGCCCTCCCCTCGCCAACGTAGCCGGGACGGCGTCCCCCGACGCCTCAACCTGACCATGATGCAACCCGTCCAGACCCATTCGCCAGTTGCGCGCCGCCACGCGCAACATGCCGTTTGCGCCCGCAACCCCGTCCCGCGCCAGGTTCAGGCTTTCGGGGCTCCCCGCAACCCCGCCCCGCGCCAGATTCAGGCTTTCGGGCCCCCCCGAAACCCTGTCCTGAGCCAGATTCAGGCTTTCGGGGCGCCCCGAAACCCTGTTCCGCGCCAGATTCGGGCTTCCGGGGCGCCCCGAAACCCTGCCTGACAGCCAGACCGGACCTCCGGGGCTCCCCGGAAAACCGCCCGAAACCCGAAAACACCATCCATAACTATAAAAACACCATGAAATTGCACACCGTCTTCGCGCTCGCGATCGCCGTCGCCGCCACGCTGGCCCCCCCCCTTTCGCCATCTGCCCGTGCCACCCTCCTCACGGCCCCCGACGGCAAGGCGGACGACTTCTTTGGCGACGCGGTGAGCGCATCCGGCCCGGATGCGCTCGTCGGGGCTTACAACAATGGCGGAGAGAAGGCATGGAGCGGCGCGGCCTACTACTACAAGGGACCGGGTTCGGCGGACGGGAGCAACCCGACGCTCCAGACCGTGAAACTGCTCCCCTCCGACAGCGCGATGTTCGACGCCTTCAGCTATTCGGCGGTGAGCCTGTCGGGAACCGACGCGCTCATCGGGGCTGACTACACCAAAGGCAACGCGAACAACAGCGGCGCGGCCTACTATTACAAGGCACTGGATCAGGAGAACGGCCCCACGACGACCGAGACCGTGAAACTGTACGCCTCCGACGGCGCGTCGAACGACTGCTTTGGCGTATCGGTGAGCCTGTCGGAAACCGACGCGCTCGTCGGGGCTTACGGCAAGACGAACTTCAAGGGCGCGGCCTACTACTACAAGCTGGCACCGGCACCGGAGAAAGGCACCACGACGAAGGAGACCGTGAAACTGGAGGCCACCGACGGCGAGGCGAACGACCAGTTTGGTTGGTCGGTGAGCCTGTCCGCAGCCGGAGCCGGAGCCGGAGCCAACGCGCTCGTCGGAGCATTCGGCAAGACGGGCAACCGCGGCGCGGCCTACTACTACAAGCTGGCGCCGGATCCGGAGGAAGGCACCACGACGAAAGAGACCCTGAAGCTGGAGGCCACCGGCGGCGGCGCGGCGAACGACCAGTTTGGCTGGTCGGTGAGCCTGTCCGCAGACAACGCGCTCATCGGGGCCAGAGGGAGCAGCAACGGCAGCGGCGCGGCCTACTATTACAAAGGACTGGATTCGGTGACCGAAACGGACAAGCCGGTGAACGAGACCGTGAAACTGCTCCCCACCGACGGCACGACGAGCGCCCGGTTTGGCCAATCGGTGAGCCTGTCCGGAGCCAACGCGCTCGTCGGGACATTCAACGGAAGCGGAGCCTACTACTACCAGGAGCTGGATACAAAGACCGGCACGACGACCGAGACCGTGAAACTGCTCCCCACCGGCGGCGCGCAGGGCAACAAATTTGGCTATTCGCTGAGCCTGTCCGGCGACCGCTTCGTCATCGGAGCGCATGACCCTAGCGGATCCGCATCCGGCAAAGCCTGGGCGGGCGACATCCGCGCCTTCACGACGCTGGACGCCGGCGACGCCAACGGCGACGGCACCGGCACCGCGCTGAAGACGGACGGCCTCAGCTTCGTATCGCAGACCGACTGGATCATCGGCGCGACCACCGCCATCAACGGGGTAATCCTCTCCCCGGGCGACACCGCCACCGTCACCGCCGCCGGCAAGGCCGTTTACATCGGCCAAACCGCCGGAGCCGACAACAACGGGCTGCAAATCGAAGGCACACTCACGGCCACCGACGTGTATGTGGGCGCGGCGGGCAACGAGGGCAACTGGTTGCAAATCGCCGGCACCGCCGACTGGAGCGCAGTGGGCACGCTGCACATCGCGGTCGGCAACTCTGTGACCAGCAACTTTTCGCCGACCACGATCCTCTCGACGCAGACCGTGGAGTTCGCGCTCGGGGCATCGGGCGAGAACGGCGAGTTCATCTCCGACGGCTTCCGGTTTGGCGGCACGCTGAGCCTGGTGGCTGGCGACGGTTTTGCGGCCTCCGACGGGGCCGGGTGGGACTTGTTTGCTGCCCGCTCGTTTGGCGGCGCCTTCGACACGCTGGACTTTTTTGATCCCGGCGCGGAGTACGAGTGGCAGACCGATCGTCTTTACACCGAGGGCGTGGTTTACCTCCGCAGCCTCACCCCCGTGCCCGAGCCAGCCGCCTGGGCCGTCTTTGCCGGTCTGGCGTTGCTGGCATTTGCGGTGGCGATGCGACGTCTCCGCGACAATCGCGTCTGAACGGAGGGGAGCGGCAGGAATAATGCCGCCGCTCCGGTTACCTGACGGCGCGGATCGCCAGCCAGAGAAAGCCGAGACCGCAAACGAGGCTTAGCGCAACATAGAGACCGGCCACGCCCGTCTCGCCGCGGCGCAGGAGGAGCACCGTTTCGAGACCGAACGACGAAAAGGTCGTGAACCCGCCGAGCACGCCCGTGAAAAGCAACAGGCGCAAATGGGGCGTCAGGACGACCGGCCAGCGCTCTGCCGCCGCCCAGAGCGCGCCGATCACGAGGCAACCGGCGAGATTGACCAGAAACGTGCCGACCGGAAAGCGCCAGCCGGGCGTGCCCCCGGATGCATACGCCGAAAGAAGAAACCGCGCCACGCTGCCGAGACCGCCGCCGAATGCCACGAGAGCTATCTGTTGCCAGGTGATGATCATGGATGTTTCAAGCGGAAGTCATCAGTCAAAAGTCGGAAGGTCGGAAGGTCGAAAGTCATCAGCGGCTCCGCTGCGCGGAGCACCCGGTTTGAGAGAATGGCCCGCTCCGGCGGGCCGCTGGCGACCTTCGACTTTTCGACCTTCGACTTTCGACTTTCGACTTTTGACTGAAAAATCATCCGGCGCGCAGTTGCAGGGTTTTTATGTGGTCGCAACCGGGGATGGCCCGGATTTTTTGCAGGACGCTGTCGCGGTGAAGGAAGAGCTCGTTGCGCACGATGGCGTGCGAGGTGAGGACGAGGAGCCGCCCGCGCGGATCGATCTCCACGGGATGCGAGTAGGCGGCATTGGCTCCGCCGACGAGTTCGGCCCAGCGTTCGCGCAACGTGTGTTCGGGTGAATCGCGTCCGATGTGATACTTGACGAGCAGCGGTTCGAGCAGCACGGCGAGGTTTTTTGTCGGACGGCGCACCTGGCGCTGGCCCTTGCGGTTGCGGTATTCCGCGAACGGCAACCGGCGCAACTCGCCGATGAGCGTCTCGGCCACCGTGCCGAATGGGTGTGGTTCGGGGAGGAGGGGGGGGGGGGGGGGAAGGGGGTTCATTCGTGTTTCAGTTCGCGCATCATCAGCGCGGTGAGCGCCTCGGCGGGCGAAAGGTCCTGGTAGAGGATGCGGTACACTTCGGTGAGAATCGGGGCGTCGATGCCGCGCTCCTGACAGAGCTCGTAAAAACTCTCCGTCGTCCGGTAGCCCTCGACCACGGATTTGCTGGCGGCGATGAGGTCGGCGGCCCGATTCCCCTCGCCGAGATGCTGGCCGAAGGTGCGGTTGCGGCTCCAGGCGCCGGTGCAGGTGGCGACGAGGTCGCCGAAGCCGCCGAGCCCGTAAAACGTCTCCTGCCGCGCGCCGAGCGCGACGCCCACGCGCACCATTTCGGTGAGGGCGCGGGTGAGCAGGGCGGCCTTGGCGTTGTCGCCGAGCATCAGCCCGTCGCAGCAGCCGGCGGCGATGGCGTAGATGTTTTTCAGGCAACCGCCGAATTCCGCTCCGGCCACATCGCTCCCCAGGTACACGCGCAAGGTCGGTCCGCTGATCGCGGCCTGCACGCTGGCGAGGTAACCGGAGGAGGAGGAGGCGGCGGCGGCTGCGGCGAGGACCATCGCGGCGGGCTTGCCGCGGGCGACTCCGGCGGCGTTGGTGGGGCCGGTGAGGCTGGCGGCGAGGTGGCCGGGCAACACGGCCCGGATGACCTCACTCGGGCGGAGGTGGGTGGAAAGTTCGAGCCCCTTGGCGAGGCTGACGACGAGGCGCAGGCGCGTGGCGAGGGCGGAGGCGGCGCGGATGTTTTCGCACGTCTGGCGGAGGGCCTGCGAAGGGCACGCGAGGATGACGACTTCGGCCTCCATCAGGACGGGCGCGAGTTCATGGCCGATCTGCAGGCCGGGGGGGAGCGGGATGCCGGGCAGGTAGTCGGTGTTTTCGTGCAAGGAGGCGAGCGCGAGCGCCTGCTCGAAGCGCCGGGGCACGAGCGTCACCGTGTGGTCGAGTCGCGAGAGATGGATGGCAAAGGCGGTGCCCCAGGCACCGGCTCCGATAACGGCAAAGTTCATGAGGTGGGGGGGGGGGGAGGGCGAGAGGGCGGGCAGGAGGGCGGGAAGGCGGGAGGGCGGGAGGGCGGGAGTTGGAGA
>JAISAX010000631.1 GCA_031266495.1 Opitutaceae bacterium | reverse complement strand
TAATAAGGGAGAAGCGCCCGGATCGTCCTGATTTTTCCCACCCGGCACCTGTCGGCAAACCACCTTGGCGAACGGTGAAAGTCGAATTCCGCCGCCGCCGCTGATGCCTCGCACGGCGTGTATGTACGGCGCACACGCGGGCAAACTGCCTTGCCTCCTATGTTTATGCGCGCCTCCTTTCGCCTTTTAGTGCGCGTATCGCTGCTACGAGCAAGCGGGCTGCTTTATGATATTTTTGCCTGTCAATCTCTAGTCCGCCGCCCGGAAGGTGTTCAATTCCCGCCACCTCCACCATTTGGCCGGCTCGAAAGAGCCGGCTTTTTGCTGTCCGGCAACGATCTAAAAGGTTGAGCACGCCGCGGCAGATGTGGCATGGTGGCAGCTTTTCCCTGTTTTGCCGAAACCCTGATCATGATTTCCGACCATTTCTGGACCAGTCTCGACGGACAAATTCTCTCCATCGTCTCCGGTGACGAGACCCGCGTCTCGCTCCTCCTGCGCTTTTCCCCCCGGCATCCCACAGAGCGGGAATTTATGAAAAAATATATCGGAGAACTCCAGTTCACCGAGCGCAGCACGCTGGCCCGCATCGGCATCGAGATGATGCCCCGCGGCAAACCCCGCTTCACCGACGGCCACGTCCTCCTCGAAGCCGATGCCTTTCTCTTCGATGCCAGTTTCCCGAATGCCCCCTGGTGGCGCGAACTCCTCCAGCCCGGCATTCCGGTCGGACGGATGTTCCGCGCGCCGCGCGAGGCCAAGCTGACCGCCTCCGAAGTGTGGGAGGCCGTCCGCACCAACCGCATCAAACTACCCCAGTCGATCAGCATCGACCGCCAGGGCCGCGTCTTCCTCACGCCGCACGCCGTCCGCTACACGCTCAAGCCCGATCTCCCGCGCGACAGTTTCCAGCGGCTCGTGACCGGCGAGGCCGGCCGCTCCTACCTCGACAAGGTGCAGATCCGGCACACGGCCACGCCCATCGAGGTGGCACCCCGCACCGGCCTGCTCACCAGTTGCTCCATGTACCTGAAAGAGCACTACGTGGTGCTCAACCAGGGCGAAGGCGACTTCGGCATCCACACGAGCGCCATCCTCCTCGATCCGATAAAAACTTCCGGCACCAACGTGATGCTGGAAATCTACAACAACAGCGACCAGCCCGTCGTGAATCCGGTCGTGTCCGTCGATATTTTTCGCGCTCCGCCGGCCGACGCCGACCCGCGGTTCGAGACGCGCGTGCGCCGGCGCACCCGGCTCATCAAGACCGCGGGCGCGCTCTACGCGTGCCTCGACAACCAGGGCTGCCTCCTCCCGCCGTCCGCCGTCCGTCCGCCGCGACCGAGCGCCCGCATCACGGTCAAGGGCGAGAACGCCTCGATGCCCAACGCCTGCATCCTGCTCAACGAGGCCGAATTCGCCCAGCTCCGCGGCGGCATCCGCGCCCTGACGGGACGCTGCGGCCACGCCACCATCGTGCAGGCGCTCGACGCCGCCCCCGCCGACTCCGACACGCTGGTCGTTGACTATTTCCCCAACCTCCCGGAGCACATCGAACTCCTCACCCGTATCCACAAACTGAAGCTGCGCCGGATCATCTTTCGCCAGCCCTCGCGCACGCACGGTTTTTTTCTGTCGAGCAACGCCCACAGCCGGCTCGACGCATGGATATCGCTCGGCATGCAGGTGTACTGGTTCACTCCGCAACTGGGCGATCTCTACCTGCTCGTTTACAAGAAAGGCCATCCGTTTTTCATTCGCGAGGAGCTGGTTCGCCGTTTCCAGGAAGCCACGATTTTCGCCTTCTACGGCAGCAACAACGGGCTTGATCCGCTCCAGACGAAACGCATCTCCACGCTCTTCGAAAAAATCTCTTCCTTCATCGGCGCCAATGCCGGTGTGCTCACCGGCGGCGGCGGCGGCGTCATGCGCCTGGCGACGGAGCAGGCCCGCGAGCACGGCGCGCTCACCGGCGCGTGTTTTCTGGAACTGGAGGCGCAGCCGCCCGAGATCGGCGTGGATTTTTTCAACACTTTCCAGGAGACGTCGCGCCACTTCCGTCAAAAATGGTTCGAGGCGGCGGATTTTTGCATCTTCAACGTCGGCGGCGTCGGCACGCTGGAGGAGATCGGCATCGAGATGTGCAACCTGAAACTCGGCATCCGTCCGCGCGTGCCGTATGTGTTTTTCGATACACACTATTTCCGCGACTTGCGCCGGCAAATCAAGACGATGATCGCCACCGGACGCGCTCCGTCATGGATGTCGGACTACCTGATCTTCACCGACGATCCTGACGAAGTCGTGGCGTTTTACCGGAAGACGCTGCAAGTGCTCTGATCCCGAACCATGAGGGAACCGCTAAAGAACGCTGAAGAACGCTAAAACCAAACCCGTGACTGCGAACATTGTAATCGTTTGGCGTCGAGGAAAGACAATGCTCGTAGCTGAATACCAAACGGTCAGGAAACCAGGACGGATTGTGATTTTACGCAAGGATCGCGAAGAACGCGAAGGAAACAATAGACATAAGAAGCGTAATGATAATTTCTTGTGATCTTTGTGGAAAATTCCGGAAATCCCGGGAATTTAACCCTCTCCACCTCGTGGCAAAACGAATGCGCGAACATATGTTCGCGGCCGCAGGTTTGATTGCATGGGTCTGGTTTTAGCGTTCTTCAGCGTTCTTTAGCGGTTTCCATCTTCTGTTTCCGGATTTTTGTCGGCTTGCGCGCCGGCGGGAGACCGCGCAGCGTGCAGGCGTCCATGAAACGCCACACGCTTGTATCTTTGGTCGGAGCGGCTGCTCTTGCGGTCATTCTTCCCGGTTGTTCAACTGTGCAGGACACCGGACGCAAACAGCTTCTCCTGACATCATCGGGGCGGGAGGCGCGGATGGGGATCCAGTCGTTCGACCAGATCAAGAAGGAGGAAAAGATATCGACCGACCCGGCGGTCAATGCCCGCATCCAGCGGATCGGGAAACGCATCGCCGAGGCCGTGGGCCGCGAGTTGCCGGATGCGCAATGGGAGTATGTCGTGTTCGATTCGCCGACGGTCAACGCGTTCGCCCTGCCCGGCGGCAAGGTCGGGGTCTATACTGGTCTGATCAACCTGGCGTCGAGCGATGACGAGATTGCGATCGTCATGGGGCACGAGGTGGCACACGTCACCTGCCGCCATGGCGGCGAGCGAATGTCGCAAAACGCGCTCGTCCAGCTTGGCGCGGCGGCGTTGAGTCTCGGGACCCAGAGCAGCGAATATCAGGCCCTGTATGCGCAGGCCTAGGACACGGGTTCGCAGCTCGGTGTGCTGCTGCCGTATTCGCGCAAGCACGAGACGGAAGCGGACACGGTGGGCATCCGTTATGCGGCCAACGCCGGCTATGATCCCCGCGCGGCGGTGACGTTCTGGCAAAAGATGGCGGCCCAGAGCCAAGGCGCCAGTCCTTCAAAACTGTTCTCGACCCATCCCCCGACGGCGGAACGGATCGCCAACCTGCAAGCTCTCGCCGGCCCGCTCGTGCCGACCTGGGAGGCGGCGAAAACGAAGTACGCGCAGTGAGACTTTCCCGGTCGTCCACCTTTACCCGGATGCCGCCTGGACGAATTTCCCGTCGAGGCCGGCGGGGAGACGGCGCGGGCGGCCGGTCGCGGGATTGACCGCGCACCAGACGGTGCGGACCTGCGCGAGGAGCTGCCCGTCGCTCTCGCGCAAGATCGCGCAATGGCGTTCGCTGGTGACCGCGCTCATAGCCTCGACCCACGTGCGCACGACGAGTGCGTCGCCGGCGAAGGCCGGTTTCTTGTAGTCGATCTCGTGGCGGGCGACGACCCACGCGATCGCGTCGGATGTCGCCCGATCGACGGCGGCCCGCCAGTGGGAGATCGCCGCATCCTGCACCCAACGGAGATAAACGATGTTGTTGGCGTGGCGATTGACGTCGATGTCGGCCTCGCTGACGACGACGCGGTAATCGTGATGCGGCGTGCGTTCGCCGCGTGGCGGGAGCGGAAGATCAGGTGATGATATGGTATTTTTCCTTTACATTGATACAATTTATATAATTTTGAGATAAATGAGAGCCTATTCACTGGATTTGAGACGAAGAATTGTAGAGTTTGTGGAGAGAGGAGGGAGCAAGGTGGAGGCAGCAGAGCGTTTCGGAGTAGGACGG
>JAISAX010000514.1 GCA_031266495.1 Opitutaceae bacterium | reverse complement strand
GGGAGGGCGGGAGGGAGGGCGGGAAGGAGGGCGGACATGATTGGAAAAGTGGACGGAATACGGAACGCGGGAGCGGATTGCGGGATCACGCGGTGGGCGATGGCCGGTCGCCGTTGCGGAGCGCTTCGAGGGCGGCGTGCCAGGAGAGCGTGGCGCACTTGATGCGGGCCGGCCAGGCGTGGACGCCGGCGAAGGCGGCAAGTTCGTCGAACTCCTCCGGCTGCTCGCCGGTCGTGACGATGCGGCAAAACTGTTCGTAATCGGCGGCGGCCCCGGCGACGGTTTTGCCCTTGAGCCGGGTCGTCATGAGCGAGGCGCTGGCCTGCGAAATGGCGCAACCGGAGCCCTCGAAACCGATGTCTGTTATACGGTCGCCATCCAGTTGCAGGTAAACCGTACAACAATCACCGCAAGTCGAGTTGTCGCCGGTGGCGACGCGGTTGGCCACGGGCGGTTTGCCGCGATTGCGGGGGCGCTTGTTGTGGTCGAGAATGACCGTCTGGTAGAGATCGGTGAGATCGGACATGACGCGTGAACCACCATCACTAACGCCTTTCGGGCGGCGATTGCAAATCCCGGGAAAGGGAAGAAGCGGCCGTCGAGGGGACGATATTGACCACTGACGCGGGAGCGCCCGGGCCCGCCGGCCGCGTGGCGGCGCCGGGGGGCCCCCGGCCCCCCCGCGCCCAGGGTCTGCACATTCCTCCCCCCCCCCCCCCCCCCCACTGTTTCCACTGAAAACGTCGAAGAACCCTGCGAACGGGCACGGATGCCGATGCGGTTGCGGGCGCACGGCCCAGTGCGCCCCTACGTCTGTTCCCACTACTTTCAATTACACCCGCCGGGCGTGACGGAAGACGCTGCGCCGACAAAAAGCGCCTTGGGTGGACACGAAACCCATCTTTTCGTTTCCGTTTTTCCCGGCGACGACCTTTCATGTCCGGCATGGCACGAAACGATACGATGCGAAAATCCCTCTATGCACTGGTCCTCCCGGAGGTCGAGGCGGCGTTGCATGGAACTCGCCACCTGGCCCGGCGGGGACGAACCCTCCTGTTCATGGCGGGAGGAGGAACGGCGGCTGCCGAAACCGATAGCGAGCTTGGCTCCCGCGGCTGCCTCGATCTCATCGCCGGTTTTCCGCGCGATGCGGCAGAACAAACGTACCCGATGCGGACATGAAATCCCCCCGCCTTTTCAAGCAGCTTCTCGCAACGCACCGTCCGCCGGGAACGACTGCGGATGCCATTGCCCGTCTCGCCCGGATCGCCGTCCGCTGGCGCGAAACGCTCGACGCCTTGCTGGACGACATCGGCTCGGACGCGTTCGCGCTCGAATACGATCAGGTGGACGACCTCGCGCTGGCGATGACCGAGCTGGCCGAAGACCTTCATGCCGACGCCGGACTCTGGCGTACGCTCGAATCGGCCAACCGCACGCTGCTCGGCACGCCGCTTCCCCTGCTGATGCCTCCGGGCGCGGAGGCACCGGCGCGCTTCGACGCACGGCGGTTCCAGTTCTATCTCGACGGGGTGTGGCGGCATTTCCAGCCCGACCGTATCGTCTCCATGCGACACAAGGGTTTCCGGCGGATTGCCGTCGCAGCGACCGCGTTCTTTCCCGAGGCGTTCGCCGCGGAAAAAAGCGCTTCGTCTGTCGCCGCGTTCCTCGACGGCGGCAACCGGCGCGGATGGGACATCAAACGCAAACTCGTATGGCTGGGAACGCATTCCATCCTGTTGCGTTTTGCCTATGACGATTATTGCGAAGAAAATGATCCGGAAGCATCCCGGGATGATCCGATCGCCCTGACCGACGATTTCCTGTGCCAGCAGTGCTCAACCTGGTCCGGTCTGGGCGCGCTCGAATTGCTGACGGAACGGCTCGGCCTGACGCCGGAGGAGCGCGCGGACCTGCTCGGCTGGCATGCGCGGCACGCGGCCTTTTACCGGGTGGAGGTCGCCGCTGCTTGCGGGTCGCTGATCGAAACGATGGCGGTGACCAATCTCCTCAATGACCGTCGCTACGACGTACGGGTCGAAATGCCACGTGCGCAGTTTCCGTTCCGGACCGGCCAGATGGTCTTCGGCAGCCTCGTGCCGTGGCGGGGCGAGTGGTATTGGTCGGGCGGCCAGCAAACCTGGCCGCAGGTGCCGGCGGATTTTGCCCGGATACGGCGCAACCTGATCGAACGACAACACCGGATCGTCTATCGTTACCGGCCGGACCTGCGGGCGAAGGCGGCGGAGTTTTCCGCAGAGCAGCACGTTGCGTTCGTGCGGTATCACGGCTCGGAGCTGGCAGTGTTTCCTTCCGGCCTGGACATGGCCGCCGCCGAGCAAAAACGGATGCGCGAGGCCAACGAGGCGCGCGCGGCCGTCGACGAAAACGCCCGCAAGGCGCTGGCCGGGCAAAGGGAGCGCGGAACAGCACCCGACATGTCGCTCCCGCGCGAGGTGCTCGATTGCCGCGGCGGCGTGGCGGTGTTTTCCGATCCCGTGGAGGGCTTCGACGTCATGCTGCATTTCGACGCGCTACGCGCGGGCCTTCGCAGCACGCCGGATGCGTTGGACGACGAGCAGGCGCGCGCGTTGCGGGACTTTGTGGAAAGCCCGGACATCGGGCCGGCCTTCGTGCGCCGGGTCGCCGGCCTGCATGGCTGGTCCGGGCTGGCGGCGTTGTATTGCCTGCCGCCGGATGATCCACTGGCGCTGGATTATCTCCTGCGCCGATACAAGGGCGCGTATTACCGGCCGCGCCTGCCCAACCTTGCGCTGCGGGGCGTCGAAGCGTAGTTTACCGGCATGCCCAGATCATCATCAGGATCACCCAGGCGACCAGAGGACAAAGAGCAGGAGGAACGCATCGCGATGGAGATCGTGGTGGACCGCCACAACGAAACCGAGACCTGGTGGGGCCGGTGGAACCATCTCGACAGCCGGCTGGAATTTCCCTTCACGGCCGAATGCGCCGTCGCTCGGCGCGGTTCGCCGCTGCGGGCGGGCGAGCAGGTGAAGGTGGAATATGAGCTCACCGCGCGCGAGCGCCGACCGGCAACTGGCGCTCGATCTGCCAGACAAGGCCACCCCCGCGACCCATCCGACGCCGGTTACTCCGTGCGAAAAAGTGGCGTTGTTCCTGGAGATGTTCGGCACGCGTCGTTCGGTCTTTCCCCGCCTCCGGGAAAATCCCCGCACGGGGACGAAAAGGCTATTCGCCCGTCTGCGATCACGAGTGGAAGCCCGGCCTCTGCGGCAAGCCGCGGGTGACCGCCACTCCGGCACGCAAGGACCGGCTGGAAAAACTGCTCCTCCTGCAATGCGGCCCGCGTCCCCCCCGCACCAGCCACGAGCGGGTGCCGCGTGCGGATACGCCACACCGCCTTCACGCCACCGGGCGATCCCGCGGGCACCGGAGTTCGCCCTCCTCTCCATACCATCTGGCAGGCACTCGTAACGAACGAAGGAAGAAACCGCCTCATCACGGCGGACTTGCTGGACTGCGTGCGTGCCGGACGCTCGCCGCTCGTGCTGGCTGACCGTACGGCGTGCCTCGATCTTCTGGAGCGCAGCCTGGTCTCGTTTGCCCCGGAAGTCGCCTGTTACCGTCTTGATGGCCGGATGGGCGCGAAGGCCAGGCGCGGCGTGCTGGAGGCGATCACACGCCACTACGAAGCGGAGGAGTCCTTTGTACTGTTCGCCACGGCGTCGCTGGCGGGCGAGGGCCTCGACATCCCGAGGCTGGATACCCTGTTCTTGGCCATGCCGCTTTCGTTCCGGGGCCGCTTGGTGCAGTATGCGGGCCGCCTGCACCGGGACCACGAGGTCAAGGCCGGCGTGCTCATCCACGACTACCTTGATGCCGGTCACCCGCTGACCGAGGCAATGTTCCGTCGCCGGGTGTCGGCGTATGCGAAGATGGGATACGAGATCGAGGATGACGCGGACCCGCCATCGCAGGCAGACGCACTGCCGTTGACGGAGATGAAAAGTGCATTGCTACACGTGCACGCCACGAAGTCGGAGGAGGTTGACCGAGAACAACCACTCGGACTCCACTCGCTCTCGGGTACCTCGAAACCGTAACGATAGCGCACTCGTTCGAAAAGCAGTCCGATTTCAAAGAAAGACGGGGCGTGTTCCGTTTCCGTGCTCAGGCGAAAAGGCCTAACCTGAATTCCCTCATCTTGCCGGGAATCTTTCGAGGAGTTCCGGACGAACTGCTGCACGAATGCCAAGGCATGGAGTACATTCGATTTGCCACTCCTGTTCGCTCGGTAGACTGCAACACGACGGAGCAAAGTCTCCCCGTTGGCTTCCCAAGTGTGGGTCTCCCGGTGCTCGCTGTCAGACGTGGCTTGCAGGTCCAGAGAGACGCGATCCTTGATGGGGATACTGCGACGGCATCGTTGGCGCGGGAATCCCGGTTCACCGGCAATGAAGACTTCATGTTACTATCCTGGAACGGGTTTCGACTTGGGAGTTGATCTATACGGCAAAATGCCGAGAGGTGTATGCATGGCTACCATGACCGCACATCGTGCGCCCGCCACGGCCCGGCTGGAGGCACGTGTTTCACAGGATCTTAGCCCGACATCCGCGACTGGGGCCATTGAGCGGAGCAAGTCATTGATACATAGCGCGAGCATTCCGAAGGTCGGGACTACCCGGCTCTGGAGGCCCCGGCGCAGATTTTTGGCGGCGGCTGGTCGGGCAGCGTCAGTTTGAGCTGGTCGAGCAAGAGCTGCGTGTCGGGCTCGGGTTCGGTGCGGCGGGCGAGCACCAGTTCGCGGTCGTCGGTGGTCGGCAGGCTC
>JAISAX010000435.1 GCA_031266495.1 Opitutaceae bacterium | reverse complement strand
TGCCGCTCGAAATCATCACCCGCGTGCGGCGCGGCGATATCGGCGCGCTCAAGCTCGTGGAAATCCAGTGCCGCGGCTGGGACATCATCAACGCCGGCATCCACTGGCTGCATTTTTTTATCAACCTCACCATGCTCGAACCCATCGAGTCCGTGCTCGCCGCCATCGACTGCACCACGCGCACTTACCGCGACGGCATGCAAGTCGAAACCATCGCCGTCACCACCGCGCAAACCGCCAGCGGCATCCGCGTCGTCATGCACACTGGCGACGACGTGAGAATCAACGAGACAAACCACGACAATCTGTTCCGCATCGCGGGCACGCGCGGCGTGATTGAATTTTACGGCTGGGAACCGGGCTATAAAATCACAAGCTCCAGCCATGCGTCCGGCGTCATGGTGACTCCCGGGGAATTACCGGTGTCCGGGCACCGGCTCCATTTGGAAAATCTCGCCGCGCAAATGGACTCCGGCACAGCCGACAACACTATCGCGGACAGCTCGCTCATGGCGCTGGAACTTTGCGAAGCCGCCTACGCAAGCGGCGCGCACGGCTGCCGCATCAACCTTCCGCTCGAAAATTTCCAGCCGCCGGCGCACACCGATTGGAAACCCGGCCAGCCCTACTCCGGCACCGGCGGCGGGCGCGACGGACGCAAATTATAATCTGCGTAACATCAGTTTCATAATTGCCATAATATATATTACTCGTCTTCCACACATCATGAACCCGATCCCCTTTGCCATCATCGGCGGTGGCTGGCGCGCGGAGTTTTATCTGCGCATTGCCCGCGCGTTGCCCGAATGCTTCACCGTCACGGGCATATACGTGCGCGACGCCGCCAAACGCGCCACGCTCCAGCACACCTGGAACATCCCCGCAGCCGATTCCATCGGCGCGCTGCGGCGAACATTGCAAAAACCGCGCTTCATCGTGATCAGCGTGCCTTCCGCAGTTGCCTGCGAATATCTCGGCGCCTGCGCCGAACTTAAAATCCCCGCGCTTGGTGAAACACCGCCCGCGCCCACACTCGGCGGATTGCTGCGACTCCACACGACGCTCACCGCAAAAGGCGCGCGCGTGCAGATTGCCGAACAATATGCTTTTCAACCGCACCACGCCGCGCTGCTCGCCATCGCGCACTCGGGACGTCTCGGCAATATCTCGCAAGTCCAGGCGTCTGTCGCACACGGCTGCCACGCCATGCACATAATGCGCCGCTTCCTGGGCGCGGGATTTCAAAATGTCACAGTCGAAGCACGCGCGCGCACCGCACCGCTCGTAGAAGGCCCCGGACGCGACGGTCCGCCCGCCCGGGAACGCATCGTGCAGGACGAACAAACCTTCGCCCGTTTCGATTTCGAAAATGGCCGGCTCGGCCTCCATGATTTTACTTACGCGCAATATTTCTCGTGGATTCGAGCCAACCGCATCCTCGTGCGTGGAGAGCGCGGCGAACTCGATGCCGACAACGCCCGCTGGCTGCTCTCGCATGACGCGCCCATTTCCGCCCCCATCGTTCGCCACGACGCCGGGCAACGGACCAACCTCGAAGGTTTTTATCACAAAGGCTACACGCTCGGCGCGGAGTGGATATACAGGAACCCGCTCGCGCCCGGACGCCTTGCCGATGATGAAATTGCCATCGCCACCTGCCTCCTGCGCATGTCCGAATACGCAGACGACGGCGATTCATTTTACGATTTGCGCGAAGCCTCGCAGGATCAATATTTGAGCCTGCTCATGGACGAGGCCGTGAAGACCGGCCAGCCGGCAAAGTCGGTGACACAGCCGTGGGCAAAATAAGAAACTGATGTTACAAGAAGGCCCGCGCACCCGCCCTTCATTATCTATTCCAAAACCGCATCCGTCAAAATTTCGTGCCCACCCTCGAAAATCACGAGTGAGATATTTTCGTGCGACCTGTGACAATGCACCTCGCGCCCGCCGATCTTCCGGCCCGCCTTGCGTCCCGGCCAGGCCGTGCGCGGGGTGAGCATCCAAATCGCTTCCTCATCCGAAACCAGCGCCTCCCCCGCTCCGCCGGTATCGCGGACGAGTTTATTATAAAATGCAATCGAATGCATTACCGGCACCGCCCCGGAATATCCATCGTGAATACCCGCGTGTATGTTCATTCTGGCATTTAGATGTGTTTGCCCTGACCTCCCGCCATGAGGGCGATCAACTCCAGGCGTCTCCAAGTCGGTTACCAACTGATGTTATGCAGCACGCAGCTGACCTTGCGTCAGGCCGCGCTCGCGTGGGAAGCCATATGGGAATTCGCGGCCTGACACAAGGTCAGGCCCTACGGGTCGCGTAACATCAGATTCAAACTTCAAAGGGCGGGAGGTTGCCTCATCGGCAGGGTGGGCGGGTTGCACTGCGGCGCGGCGCGGGTTTTAGCGCGGGGGCAGGCGGAGTGTGTATTCTGTGTCGTCGTCGCCGGGGGGGAGATCGTCGCGGCGGATTGTCCAAAGTTCGCCGGTTTCCTGCCAATACCGGATGGGGTTGCCATCCATGTAATCAATCGGGACGGACGGCAAACAGGCGGGGACAAGGGCGTCGAGCGTGTCGGGGAGCACACCGTGGCCGGCCTGCCAGGTCCGGAGGGCAAGGGCGGCTTGCGCAAGCGAATGCATCGAGCGGGCCACATGGAAAGATATCACCTCATAGAAGCCGTTCATGGATTCCACCACACGCCATCCGTCCTTGTTTATAATGTATTTCCTGCCGCGTTCCACGCGCACTTCCCATGATTTTTTCATGGCGGCGACGCGGGGCTTGATGACGGCGTAGTTGCCGGCGTCCCTGGCGAATAGCCGGAGGGTATCCTGAATGCATTCCCCCAAGAGCCGGGCGGTCTGGTTTTTCTTGAATATTATGTTATCCCACAGCCCGGCCATTCCTTTATGCTTTCTGTCCGGCCAGATGGCGTCCTTCTGGCGATTGATAAAGACGATTTCGCCACGAAAGGCAGTCCGGGCATTCTCCGTCTCCGGGCGAAAGCGGCCGATTTCCGCCGCGAGGGAGCAGAGCACGCCGGGGGGCGCGTGCAATTCGGGCAGGATTTTTCCGGTCAGCCGGCAGGTTTCTGAACAAATATTAAGGGAGACAAGCCAGTCTTGGAACGTGGAGGCGTTTTGCTCCAGTTTCTTTCCGAGCAAAAAAAGCCGGCGCAAGGATTGGAGGGCGGCGGCGGAATCGCCTTTGTTCAGCTCATCGCGCAACCGTATCGTCAGCCAGGAGGACAACCGGGACAGACTGCCGAATTTATTATCACCCCAGCCGAAGGAAGGGTCGTCGGGGGCGGTGAGGGCTTCGTCCAAAGCCTGCCAGAGGCCGGCGGCGGCGGCGGTTTGGAGAAGTATGCCGGCGACGTCCTGATCCCATCTGTAGCCGGCAACCATTTCAATCACGGGGTAATCGCCACTGATGGAAACGAAGTGGCGTTCCCTTTTGCCATCGATCATGTCCTGTATTTCGGCATGCACCCTGGCGAGTAATTCGGGGGGATATTTGTCTGCCAGCTGGCGGGGCATTTTTCCCACGACTTTGGCGATGGCCTGGTTGAAGCAGGTGACATCCGGGCCGACGGCGGGCGGCGGCGGGCCGAAGGCGGCGATGTCGGGAGGGCCTTCGTCCGATATGACAAACAGGCCGGGGAGCGCGATGCCGCCGAGCAACACGAGGGACACACTAACAGCAAGCCAGCGACGGCCATGGTCTTTGCGGGACGGGTTGCCGAAGGGCGCGGGCATGGCAGGGTGGAGCGAGCTTGCGCACGCGGCGGTTGTTTTATGCGTGTTATGCCGTGTTATGCGTGTCAGATGTGGCCTTGTTCTCCGGAGGCGGCAACGCAAAAGCTCCGCGCCAGGAAGATTATCGCCGGCGGATGAAGAGGAGCATTACGAGGGCGAGGAGGCAGAGGGGGCTGGAGGCTCCTCCGCCACCACCGCCGCTTGTGTTGCCGGCGGGGGCGGGTGATGGCGGGGGTGGTTCGGAGGCGGCGATGGTGAGTTGGGCGGGGGCGCTGGTGGCGGTGCCGAGGGGGTTTTGCGCGGTCACGGTGTAGGCTCCGGTGTCGGCGGGGGTGAGGCCGGCGAGGGTGAGGGTGGCGGCGGTGGCGGTG
>JAISAX010000419.1 GCA_031266495.1 Opitutaceae bacterium | reverse complement strand
CCCCACACACACACACACACATTACACATACATCAAGGAAGTATCACCATGAACACTACCGAAATCGAAACATTGAACGTGATTCCCCGACCGGCGCGAATCGCCTGCGACCCGACCGGCGCGCACACGCCACTCACCGCCGCACACCTGCTCGTTTGCAGGGACGCCGCGCTCGGACGCGTTTTCGCGGAAACGCTGTTCGATGAAACAGGACTGCGTCTGGCTCTCGTCCCGGACGAAATGGACGCGGCGGGGCGACCGGCGATTGTGATTGATGCCGCGTCATGCCTGGCAACGGCGGACGCGACGGTTGCACACGCCGAAGGGTACGCCCTGGACATTGCCATCGACGGCAACATTCGCATCGAGGCATCCGCGCGCGCCGGCGCGTTTTACGCCCTGCAAACCCTCGTGCAACTCCTCTCGCGCCCGAACGGCAACGGCGAGAGCAACGGCGACGGCGATGGCGCGGGATTTTCCCTGCCGGTGGCGGCCATTCACGACGCGCCGCGTTTCCAATGGCGCGGCGTGCTGCTCGACGAGAGCCGGCATTTTTTCGGCCCGGTGGCAGTCCGGCGCCTGCTCGCCATCATGGCGCGGTTCAAACTCAACACGCTCCACTGGCACCTCACCGACGACCAGGGCTGGCGCATCGAAATCAAAAAATTCCCGCTGCTCGCCCGGACCGGCGCATGGCGTCCATCGTCGCCGGTGCCCGCCGCTCGCGACAAGACGGACGGTGTCCCGTACGGCGGCTGTTACTCGCAGGACGAGATCCGGGAAATCGTCGCCTTCGCGCATTCGCTCCACATCGCAATCGTTCCGGAAATCGAAGTCCCCGGCCACTCCTCGGCGGCGCTCGCCGCGTATCCGCAATTCGGTAACACCGACGCCGCCGGGTACGCGCCGCCCGCGGTTGCCACGCACTGGGGCATTTTCCCGAATACCTGGGCGCCGCGTGAGGAAACGTTCGCTTTTCTTGACGCCGTTTTCGACGAGGTTTGTGCCCTGTTTCCCGATACGCCGTTCTTCCACATCGGCGGCGACGAGGCTCCAAAAACACAATGGGAGGCGTCCGGCCTCGCCCAAGACGTCATGCGCGAAAACGGCCTGGCGGATGCCTTCGGGTTGCAGTCATGGTTTATCCACCGCGTCGAAAAAATGCTGGCGGCGCGCGGGCGGCGGATCGTCGGCTGGGACGAAATCCAGGAGGGAGGGTTGTCGCCCACCGCCGTGATGATGATCTGGAGGGATGTCAAGTGGGCGCGCCTCGCCCTCGAAAACGGTAATGATATTGTCATGACGCCCGCCTCGCATTGTTACCTTGACCACACCGGGGGCGACACGCCGCAAACCGTCGCTGATCCGTGGTTCGAATACATTGGCGGCATCGGGAACAGGGACACCGTCCTGCCGCTGGAGAAGGTTTACGGTTTTGAGCCGGTCCCTGCCGGCACGCCGCCGGAGCGCGAGAGGCAGGTGCTCGGGTGTCAGGCGAATTTGTGGAGCGAGTATCTTTTTGATTGGACGAAGGCGGAGTATCACCTGTTCCCGCGATTGTTCGCGCTCGCCGAGGTCGCATGGAGTCCGCCGGGAAAACGCGATTTTGAAAACTTCCGGGATCGTTTGCCCGCCGCCTTGCGTTACCTCGACCGGGCGGGCGTCAACTATCGCCGTCCCGACGGCTCGCCCGCGCGGCGCGGCGGGCCTGAACGAGATCTCGCCGGGGAAAGCGTTCAGCCGCGCACGCCGCGATAACGGCGCAGGGCAACCCACGCCAGCAGCGCCAGCCCGGCGAGCGCCGCATACGCGGCGGGTTCGGGGACCGCCGTTACGCCGATGTAGAAGGCCTCGTTGTCGGGATTGGCGAATACGGCGAGCGCGTAGCCGTCGGCGAGCGTGGCGGTGATGTCGCCGCCGGAGAGCAACGAACCGACATAGCTCTTGAGTGTCGTGTCGGCAAAGAGGAGCGTCTGTCCCTTGCCGCCTTCGGACGTCACAGAGGACCAGTCGCCAAGATCGAGCGCGCCGGTGAGCCGGAAGTCGCCCGCGATGAGCAGGTCGCCGCCACCAGCCAGCGTGCAGGCCGCCGCGCCAGTGGAGAAAATCAGGTCGCCAATCGTGAAGTTTCCCGCGCTGAAGGTGGCCGCGGAAAGGGTGTCAGGATCGATGGATACGCCCGTCGCCCAGGTCAGGACTGCGTCGGCGTCGGTGGTGTTTTCGAGCCGGAGGCCGCGGGTATCCCACGTGCGGGCGGCTCCCTGAATCGTGCGCGATGCCTGCGTGTTGGTGTTGGAAAAGTCGCCGGTGTTGGCGAGCACGGCTTTCCCGTCCACGGTGACAATGCCGCCGTCCGTGTTGGCAAAGCCGCCCGCGGTGACGAAGCGGGTGAGGATCGCGCCGTCCGCCCCGTCGGTGGCGGTCGCCGCGCCCTTGAGCGAGAGCCAGCCGGCGTTGGTCGCGGCGCCGGTTGTAGTGATTTCCACAGTACTGGCGGTGGTGACGAGGGCGGTGGCGGCGTTGTTGTGATTGACGACGAAGGAGCCGGTGGCGTTGTTCCCGAAACTGCCGAAGCGGGCGGTGACGGCGCGGCTTTGGGCGTCGGCAGAGTCGTTGTCGGTGGCGCCGTTGTTCCCGGTTTTGCTTTTGAGTGGAGTGCGGTTGATCGCAAAAGCGCCGTCATTCAGGAGCGCGCCGACAATGACGAGGTTGGCGGCGCGGTCGGCGACGTCGAGGTCGGCGATATCGGTGGAGAGCAGGACGGCGTTGCTGGCGTTGAAGGTAAACCGGCTGGCCGCGCCCGAGTTGTGCAGGGAGGCAAATTCGTTGCCTCCGCGGGCGGCTCCGTAGGCGTCGATGGCTTTGACGGAGCTGCCGTTGCGATTGAGGGTGATGGCGCCGGTGTTGACGGTGTCTCCGACGAGGACGTTGTAGCGCGCGTAGCCGGCATACTGGCTGCCGCCGCCGGTGCTGACGGTAAGGGCGCCCGCGTTGGTGAAGGCGCCGCCGGCTGCAATGGACAGGCTGCCGACAACATTGCGGTTGCTGGAATTGCCGTCGAAGCTGGCGGAGAGGGTTCCGTTGTTGAGGACTGTGGAATCCGTGCCGATGGCGAACTGGCGTCGCCAGGAGGCGTCACCGTCGTTCCGGGCCTGGGCGTAATACGCGAGTTGCGCACCGGAGGAAATCGTCACGGCGCCGAAGGTGGTCTTGAGAGTTTGATTTCCCGTGCCGTCGTGGCGTATCTGGATGTTACTGACAAAGCCGGCGGTCGTCTGTTCGAGTGCGAGGCTGCCGGAACCGGCGAAACCGGTGTTGCGAAAGACTACGTAGCGTCCGTTGACGCCGTTGATGGCGCTGAGGTCGGTGGTGACATCTCCGAACACGATGTCGTCGCCAACGTCGGGCGCGGCGCCGCCGCTCCAGTTGGTTTCGACAAGCCAGTTCATGTTGTCGTCGGGCGCGGCAAGCGAGGTGGCGGTGCTGGCGCCGGCCTGTGTCCAGGCAACGGTGTCTGCGGTTAATGAATACGCAGGGAGAAGAAGCGCGGCGAGAAGGCCGGCGACGATGGAGCAGTGGCGTGGTGTTTTTGTTTTCATGGCGGATGGGAGTTGTTGTCGGAGAAAAGAAGGGGGGGGGGGAGGAAAAATTAAGAATTAAAAATTAAGAATTAAGAATGGGCGGCTTC
>JAISAX010000111.1 GCA_031266495.1 Opitutaceae bacterium | reverse complement strand
TATTTTTCAACTACACCAGAAACCGGAATAATATGAACCACCACACAATTTGCCGGCCCCGCATCGGGCAGCCGGTCCTGGCGACCCTGCTGCTTGCCGCGCTGGCAACCATGCCGCTCCGCGCGGCCACCGCGAACACCAGCGACACTTCCGTCATAACCAATGGCGGCTTCGAAAACGGAACCACCAAGTGGTGGGGAGGGGGAGTGAAGACCGGCGGGATAACCAAGGACAACCCTGCGTCGGGAACCCAATCCCTGAAGATCACCGGAGGCTATGCCTGCCAGGACAAAGTTCCGGTTGCCGGAGACCGGAACTACAAGGTCAGCATGAAAATCCGCAGCGAAAACGCCCCCGAAGACTCGGTCTATGTCCAGCTCAGTTATCGGGGCGGAGCGATCACCAGCGGATGGTTTGGCCCGGTCACGGTGCCACTGGATGGCCGCCGGGAAAAAGCCCTTTTTGTCACCGGAGGCACCCATGGATGGAAGGAATTTTCGCTTGTGGTGAAATCGCCTCCCGGCGTCGGTCAGATGCTCATCTATCTGCGGAAAAAAAGCGGGACCGGCGGAACGGCGTATTTTGACGACGTGAGCATGGTCCCGACGGAGGGAGCCGAGACCACGGCGACGGAAGTGCGGCGCAACGAACTCGCCACAAAATGGTTTGGCGCCGCCCTGTCGGGAAATGAGGCGAAGGAAGGCTTGCAAACCGCGCTGGCGGCGGCGGCGGCGGTTCCGGTTGCCGGCAAGGCAAAACTGGCGGAAAACGGAACGGCCCGTTATCGCGTGCATGTCGGCACGCAGGCCCATGTCATCGCCCTGAACGCCGCCCACGACCTCGCCGAATATCTGGGCAAGATCACAGGCGGAGATTTTCTCCCGCTCTCGCATGACTGGCATCCGCTGAACGCCCCCCTTCTGATCGTCGGGCGGGACAATGCCCTCACGGCAAGGCTGCTCCCCGACGCCCCCTGGGAAAAACTCGGCAAGGATGGTTTTGTCATCCGCATGACAGGACCGCACATCGTCATCGCGGGCAACACGCCGGGAGGCACGATGTATGGCGTGAACTGGTTCCTCGACCACAAGCTGGGCGTCAAATGGCCCAGCCCGGACTACGTGCACATCCCCTCGTCGCCGACACTCGAAGTGGCCGCCTTGAACGAAACGCAGACGCCGCGCTTCAAATTCCGCCAGATCCTCAGCCACGAAGGGGAGAACAAACCCTTTGCCGCACGCAATCTGTTCAACGGCAATTCCCACGGCGCCCACGGCAAGATTTCCCCGCCGGAAATCGACCACTGGGACGGCTCCTGGCAGCGGCCCGGCCTCACCGCCAGCTTCTACCAACTGATGCCCAAGGACGATTCCAAACCGGGCTGGCGCGCCGGCGGACAGGTCGCCATGATGAATCCCGAAGTCCGCGAATTTATGTCCGGCGCCATCGTCCAGCGACTGCGCGGCGAACCCAATTACAAAGACCACTGGTTCGGCTTCATGGACAACGACTGGGGCTGGGACATGGACTCCAAAAGCGCGGCCTTCGCCAAACAGCACGGAGGAGTGCCCTCGGCTCCCCGCGTGGACATGGCCATCGACGTGAGCAACCGCATCCGCAAGGAATTGCCCGACGCCAAAATCGCCATCAACGCCTACCACTGGAGCTTCACCCCGCCCACCGGCCTGACCATGCCGGATGAGATCCTCGTCTATCCCATGACCATCCACGTGGATTACAGCACCCCCCTGAACAAGGGGCGCAACCGGAAGCTGGGCGAGGACATCGCGGGCTGGAACAAGATCGCGAAAACCGTCCTGCTCTGGGATCACATCACCAACTTCCACGGCTACATCCAGCCCACGCCCAACATTTACCCGATCGCCGAAAGCATCCGCTGGCTGGCCGGCCTGGAAAACGTCTTCGGTTATTTCGCCGAGGGGAGCTGGAACACGCCGTCGGCGGAGTTCTCCGCCCTGCGCGTCTGGTTGACGGGCCGCCTGCTTTGGGACCCCGGGACCGACATCCGCGCCGCCGTGACGGAATACTGCGACGCCTACTTCGGCCCCGCCGGGAAGATCATCAACGCCTACATCGACCTCATGCACGCCGAGGCCGCCCGCACCCGGGCCGCCATCTGGGAAAAAACCAACGTGGACAGCCCCCTCCTCAACTTCGACTTCATCTCCAGGGCCGACCAACTCATGGAACAGGCCGAGGCCGCGGTGGCGGACGATCCGGTGATGCTGCGCCACGTCCGCCAGGTCCGGATCTGCATCGATTACGTCGTCCTGCTGCGCCGCAAGGAATTCGGGAACGAGGCGAAAAAGCGGGGCCTGTCCTGGTCCGCCGACACCGCCAGCCGCCGGAAGCGTTTCGAGGCCACCGTAGCGGTGGAAAAGATACGGCAATACCGCCAGGGCGGCAGGAACATGGACGAACTGGCCGCCATCATGGACATCGAGCGCAAGGACTCCGAACCTCCCGCCGTGGTCAAGGGCCTGCCCGCCACCGACTGGATCGAGATCCAGGATCTCGGCATCAACCGCTACTACAAGCCGACCATCATCGTCGCCGACGACAAGGCCTCGGACGGCGCGGCCGCCCGCCTGAACGGCAACTCCGAAGCCTGGGTCATCCAGGTCAAGCGGCACCTGGTTCCGGAAGAAGGCCAGTGGGACATCTATGCCGAGGTGCGCGTGGATGCCGAAGGCGCGGGTGACGAAGCAACGGCCCTGTGCATCGGCTACGCGCCACCCATGGGCAGCTTCTCCAGAATCCCCTTCAAGGCGGTGAAGGGTGACGGCTACCATCTGGTCAAGGTGCCCGGCGGCCCCTTCCGCTACAGCCCGGATGACGCGGACATCTCCTACATCAAGGGACCCAAGTCCGAGAAAATCAAATACATCTACGTGGACCGCTTCATCATGGTGCGGGCCAGATAAACCGCCCCCCCCCCCCCTCGCATGACGTCCCTGCGCCCGGTCCTCGCCAGCCTCGTCGCCTGGCTGCTCCCGGTCGCTCCGGTTTTCGCCGGAGCGGCCGGAGCGGCCGCGACGGCCGAACACACGCTGGACAACGGCGTGATCCAGGCGCGCGTCATGGACCCGAACCATCCGGATCGTTTCAACCGCGGGGTGCGGTTCACCCCGCTCGCCGCGGTGCTGGACGTCTCCCGCGACGGCGTCGAGTATCTGTATTCGCCGGAAAAGCACGACCCGATCCACGACCACGCCGGCCTGGCGGCGGAGTTCGACCTGTGCATCCCCGGCGGCCCGCCGGAACACCTGCCGCCCGGCTACGAGCAGGCCGGGGTAGGCGAAGGCTTCCTCAAGATCGGGGTGGGCGCCCTGAAAAAAGGAGGGAAAACGTATCAGTTTTTCCAGGTTCCCGAATTGCTGGAGGCCGCGAAAACCGTCGCCGAATGGAGCGCGGACGCCGTTTTTTACCGTCAGGAATATCGTGGCGCGCACACGCCGGGCCATGCCTACCGGCTGGAGGCGGACCTCCGCCTGGACGGGCCGGGCGTGGTGGTGGAGTGGCGCTTGTTCAACACCGGGCGGAAACCCGTCACCACCCGCCAATACACTCACAATTTCTTCCGCATTGCCGACCGTGACACGGGGCGGGGCTACGTAATGTCTTTCCCCTACGACTTCCAGCCCCGGGGACTGGAAACCGGGCAGAGGCAGGAGGGCCGTGACATTTGTTTTGTCGGAGCCATCCCCCGATGGATCAACGCGGTGGTTCCCTGGCCCGAAGGCTATTCCGGCCCCAATACCCTGACCCTGCGCCATACGGAAGCGCGCCGCCACATCGTCTGCAAAACCTCCCTGCCCGGCCTGCGCACGGATATCCACGCGCGCGCCGGGTATATCGCTCCCGAGCAATTTGTCGAAATCACCATCGCCTCCGGCGAGTCGCGATCATGGAAAAGGCACTACATATTCGGCAAGGATTGACCCTCCCCCCCCCCTCCTCCCCGGAATTCCTCTCCGGCCCCGGGCGACATTGCCTGGATTTCCGGATACGCGGAGGCAAGGTAACTGAACGGATGTTACGCGGACGGGCACAGGGCTTTCGCCTGTCGAAGGCCGCGAGCACGACGGCACCGGCAAGCGAAGAGCCTTGTCGTTGCAAAAATCATCCGCATATGACCTGTTTGGTAATCCAAAATAACAAATTTCAGCAATAAAAGGCCATTTTTTTATTTTTTTCTTGATCTTCTTCTTTACTTTCCCGGTCAGTAAGCCATTTTCGAGTCAGTTTTCCACCGTATTCCGCCCTCCCGTCCACCTGCCCTGCACAGCCCGCCAACAATCTCGTTATCTATCGCAACCGTATCATTAAAAACACGACACCAGAAATTACCGTGAAAACTGCCACGCACAACTCTTCTCCCCTCCCCGCGCCGCAAACCACGCCTCTCGCACCACAACGGATTTTTTCTTGCCTGAGACGGCGTGCTGCGCCGTCTCAGGCAAGGGCTTCACGTGAAGCCCTTCGCGCAGCTCCCGCCTTCACCCTGATCGAATTGCTGACGGTCATCGCCATCATCGGCATTCTGGCGGCGATTATTATCCCCGTTGTCGGACGAGTCCGCGAGTCGGCAAAAACGTTGCGTTGCATCGCCACCCTGCGCGGAGCCGGGCAAGCCTTTGCCGCCTACGCCGCCGATCACAAAGACCATTATCCCAATCCGCAAATTAACCCCAACCCTTATCCGACCATGGGGGCGCTCTGGTATTACCAACTGATGCCGTATGTCAGCCTGCCCTATCCGACGGACTGGACCATGATGAAGCGTCAATGCGCGCCCGGCTCCCCGTTAGGCTGTCCCGCCTACACCGGCGCCGATGGTCCGGGCGAGGCATGGATCAGTTACGAAATGGCCTTTACCCACAGTGACTGGATCAAGACCCACGGCAACCAGGCGCAGGAACGCGGCGTTCCCGGCACCTCCATCCCGGCGCCCTCGCAATCGCTGCTCGCCTCCGAAGGCCTCAATCACGACGTCTTCCGCAACTGTTCTCCCGCGCCCGTCAACTGGGGTCTGGACTACCGCCATCGCGACAAGGTCAACGCCCTGTTCGCCGACGGGCACGTCGGCTCCTTCAACGAAACCCAAATGCTGGAACGCTGGGATACATGGTTCACCCGCGGCGTTGATGGCGCTGACGGCGTTCCCTGCTCCGTCCGTCCCCCCCCACCCCCCCCCCCCCCCCGGCTCACGCGCCTCACCATCCGCCACTGTCTCCGAAAAACAAATACTCTGTTTCCATCAAGTAACCGCCAATGCTGTCATCCGCCATGAAAAACGCTGTCGCACCAAAGCCTGCAGGCAGGCTTCCCCTCGCCATTGTCTGCACCACCTGTGCGGCAATGTTCTTCCTCACCCTGCCGCCCGCGCAGGCCGCCATCTACAACCTGACAAGTTCGGATGCCGCAGGAGAATCATCCCTCAACACTGTCGGGCACTGGACCGATAGCTCCACCGGCAACCCTTCAATCGCCGCCCCGGGCAGCGGCAACGATTACATTGTGGATGGAGCCGGGGGAACCATGAGGACTCTTCGTGCCCCCCTGGATACAGACTACAACCTCAGCCTGGGCGGCTACGGACTGTGGTTACGCAATCAGGGAAGGTTGGTATTCGACCAGGGTGGCCACACCGTTACCGTATCCAAACTTGTTCTGCACAACGATGGACTCGTGTTTTCCCAGGTTGCAAACGGGGCGACCGGTTCGGCTGCGCCGACACTGGCAGGCACCATTGTGCTCCAGTCAATGGGTTACAAAGGCTACCTCAGCACCCAACTGAACAGCGATCTGATCGTGACGGCAAAAATCCAGGACGTAACCGAGTCAAATGCCGCCACTCTGGTTATTCGCGGAGGAGACTCGGGCAATGCCAGCATCCAGCACGGGGGCACGGTGTATTTGCTGAACGCTGACAACAGTTACACCCAAGGGACGGAAATCTGGCTCGACGGCACACTGGATGTCGGAACAACAGGAAAACTGGGCACGGGATACGTAAGGCTTCAGGCCGGAACGACACTGAAGCTGGGCCACGCCGAAGCCATTGCCAGCGGCGCCGAACTCCGTATCGAAACCACCGACGGCAAAACCACGACAATCGATCTGGATTTCACGGGAACGAGTTTTGTCGGAAGTATCCTGATAAACAATACGCCTTACACGGGAAGCCTCGCCGAACTCGCCAAAACCGTAACCGGGCTGACGGTCACCGGCACAGGATTCCTGGCAACGGACGGGACACCCTTCCCGCCGGTTCCCGAACACGCCACAACGGCCGCCCTCCTGGGCGTCATCGTCTTCGGTCTGGGCACGATCTCCGCCAGGTGCTCCCGACGCCAACAGGCACAGGCCGTGCGCCGCTAACGCCATAGCCATGTTGCCTGCCACCTCCCGGACCGGCCTCACTGTGCGCGAGGCGCATCTCGAAACCGGACAGACTCCGGAGTGGCGCGGGCGTCTCGCCCGCAAGCGTTGTATCTCCGCTCCGGAATGGCACGGGCTTTTACTGCCAGACCCAATCGCCCGTGGACGGCGCGAAGCGCCGCCTCCCTGCCACCCCACACCCGGAGCGGGCGAGACGCCCGCGCCACTCCGGTCCGGCGGCCGTATGCCTGTCCACTTTCCGGGATGCGCGCCGCTATGCGTGCGGACGCGGATACGCCTGATGTTCTCCCTGGTCGCCGCCGTCATCCCGGCCATTGCCATCGCTGCCACCGTTACCGCCGCCGCTGTCACCGTTTGCGAACCTGCCGACATTACGCAGTTGTTTCCAGCCGCCGACACACCCGCAACCCTGACATTTCGCGCCCCGGCGGCGGC
>JAISAX010000088.1 GCA_031266495.1 Opitutaceae bacterium | reverse complement strand
GGTCGTGTCCGCCAATGTTGATTTCGGTGATGCCATGCTGGCCGCCAGTGCTGTGCATGATGCGGAAGGCGTGGCCAGTTTCGACGGTGATTTCGACCGTTTCCCTGACGTGACGCTCTACCGTTGGACAACGTAGGCATACCGAATCGGACAATGAAATGAACGGATTCTGCATGGCTTTCCGGTTGAGCGGGTAACCGCCCCTGCTGGAATTGTTGCCAGCATGAAGCCCCCTGTTTCCTCTCCCCGCACAGCATTCCCGACTTTCGCCAGACGGAAGTCGGCGGCTGTCATCCGTCGCGCCTTCACCCTGATCGAACTGCGCGAAGAATTTTCGATTCTCGATTCCCGATTTTCGAATGACCAAGCCAACACATCCGCAATCCTGCGGCGCGGCAGCGCCCAATCGAAAATCGAGAATCCAAAATCGAAAATCAGCCGCGCCTGGCGCGGCTTCACCCTGATCGAGCTGCTGACCGTCATCGCCATCATCGGCATCCTCGCCGGAATCCTTATCCCGGTGACGGGTGTGGTGCGCGACAAGGCCCGGTCCGCCCAATGTATCTCCAACCTTCGCCAGCTTCACGTCGGCCTCATGCTCTACGTGAACGACAACAAGGGGGGCTTCCTCCCGGTCAACGAAAGTTCGACGAACAAAGCCTGGTGGCAGGCTTTGTATCCGGCCTATATCAACAATCGTGCCGTTTTTGCCTGCCCGAAAGACGACACCGGCATGTCGGACGCCAACTGGGCGCTTCGCTTCAAGGGAGCGCCCAACGGCAAGGTTTCTTATGCCGGACGAGTCACTAAAAACGGACTAACTCAACTGTGGGGCAAGCCGTTTACCACATTCGAGGAACCCTCCTGTTCTGTATTGCTGGCTGAATACCACATTGCCGATTACCAACTGGCTCAATACTGGCACTGTACCAAAGTGAGTAATCAGAAGGATCTCACGCGGGCTCACGGCGGCAAAGCCGGCGTCCTTCTGATGGACGGCCATTGCAAGCTGCTCGATCCGGATAGCGGTGACTTCGACAATCTGAAAACGGACTACTAAAAGACGGACGACCAAGACACCCCGAACAGAAACTGGATCGCACCGTCTTTCCGAATTCCCCCCCCCCCATGACTCTTTGTAAGAAAACATGAATACACCACAAACGCACTGCCGAATGACCAGAATTATGAAAACACCACAAAAGCTGTACAAACGAGGACTCGCCATCGTGAGCCTCCTGATCGCAGGAATATCCCCGCTCCCCGCCGCCGACTTCATCTGGGATTCGTCCCCGGACGGGAATTGGTCTGACGACACAAAGTGGAATAGCGGTAGTGCTCCTTCCGGTGCCGATGCCGTTATCAAGACACCGAATCAATATGGATCATTGCTGGTTAACGGAAATTTCTCCGTGGCTGGATTTGAGGTGGCACCTGTATCCACATGGGAAATCCAGGCCGGGACCGGGACCGCCAGCCTCTCGATCGGCACCCTTGCCAAAAGTGGTTCGGGGATTCTCCGTTTTCGTAACACGAGCACCAATACGCTTTCGCTCGCCATCGGCACGATCACGCTCGCCGCCAATGGCGGCCAGTTGCAGCTCGGACAGCAGAACGAGACGTTGCAGTTGGACCAGCTTGCCGTGACCGGGACGACCACCATCGGGACGAACAGTACCCTGGTGGTAAACGCGAAGAATGCCACCTTCGATGTAATCGACATAGCCAGCGGCACCAACACTTCCCTGTCCATTTATGCCTATAAAGGAACGTCGGCTTCTCCGGGTTCAGGCGGCATCACCGCACGCGGAATAACGGGCGGCGGGCGAATCTACACTCTCGACGCAGCTTATCGTTACAACACCGGCACACTGACGCTCGACGGAATGACTAATGACACGTTTTCCTATGCAGGCAGATTGCTTGATACTATAACGACAAACACCCAAGGCGGGATAATCACACTCTCTCTCGTCAAGACGGGCGACGGCGTGCAGACGCTGACCCACGCCAGCAACAGCTATAGCGGAACCACCTTGATCGACGGTGGAACGCTGGTCGTCAACGGCGGGCACACCGGCGGCGGACAATATACGATCAACGGAACAGGCACGCTCGCCGGCAAAGGAACGATCACCACGGCCAATGCCGACGTCGTTGTTTCGGGCAATGGCAAACTCTCCCCCGGTGACGAAGGCACCGGTACGCTCACCCTCGCGCTCGGCACCGGCAAGCTCGACCTCACCCAGGCCGGTGACAGCGCATTGGCATTCACATTCGGCGCCATCGCCACCAGCACCGCCGTTTCGCTGACCTCCGGCACCATCGAGATCGGCACCGGCAACATCGATCTCGACAGCTTCAGCTTCACATTTGTCGAGGGTTTCGGAACCGGCGATTATACCCTGCTCGCTTCCACCGGGAGTATCACGGGCACGCTTGGCGCCAACCTGACCGGCATCCTCAACGGCCACGAGGTCAGCCTCGCTCTCTCCGGCGACAACACCTCCATCATCCTCAGCGTAGGCTCAGCCATTCCGGAGCCAGGCACCTTCACGCTGCTCGCTGGAGCCTGTATCCTCGCGCTTGTGACATTCCTTCGCGGGATGCCACGCCGGTAACGCTGTGGCAACGCAGTCTCTCTCCCGCCTCTCCCGCGTCTGCCCATTCGCAAACGGACGCGGAGGAGGAGGAGGAGGGGGGGGGGGGAGGGGGACGGCCACGAGTAAGGAGAAAACCACTACCGCCAAACGAATCCATGATACCTGAACCAGTCCGCAGCCTGACGACGGAACTTCTTTTCCGATCCTTGACGCTGATTGCCTGCACATTGGCCACCGCACCCTTTTCCCATGCGGAACCATTGTTAAATGCGCCGGAACTTGCAATTTCCTCACTGCGCTTTGCCAAACAAGGGCAGAGCGGGAAACTGGAGACATGGGATAATCAGCCTACCTACACTGTCTCTTGGGATGGTCCCGGGCGCCCTACATATACTCGTCCGAAAATCACGCTGGAGACGGGCAATCCCATTCATGTGCTCAAACCGGGGGACGAACAAAAGCTGGGCTTGCGGATAGAACACAATCCCGGGCGAAACACGCCGGAGATTATCGAATACTCGATAACAGGGCCCAATTGGAACGACCCGTCCGGACCCGTCCGGAAAATCGGGATGAACGACAGTGGGGATATGTTTATTCCGCTCCCCGCGCCCCCTGCCTTTGGGGCATACAAGATCAATGTCCGCCGCGTGCAGGACGGGCATACGGAAGAGAGCACGCTCAGCCATGCCTACATGAACCCGGCCGGCCCCACCGAAGGACTTTCCGACGGTTTTATATTTGGCGTTTGCGGGCATCCGCAGCGTTATAGCCGCGAAGAACAGGAATTGGAGGCCATGGCTGCCGCATGGTGCGGAGTAAAAGCCATGCGCGAAGATGTCGGATGGGGGCGAATACAACGCAAACCGGATGAATGGAATTTTGCATCCTTTGATTCCGTGGTCGATATCTTTGGCCAATATGGCATCGAGGTAATGCCCATTTATACATGGACACCCGGTTGGGCCATCGCAAAGGGATGGACGCCGCTGATGCCGGAACGCCGCCCAACCGCTCCTCCCGATCTTGATCACTGGAGGGCCTTTGTACATAAATTTACCGACCGTTATCGGGACAGGATTCGTTTCGCCGAAATCTGGAACGAACCGGATCACTACTCCTTTGCGAACTTTCCAACCAGCCATTATATCAAGATGTTGGAAATTGGTTATGACGAGATCAGGAAAACGGCTCCTCACTGGAAAGTATTCAACGGGGGCATTACGACCATCCCTGTGCCAGACGCCAAGGCAATCAACCCGGAGACGCTGCCTTCAGTTATACGATCGGGAAAGTATGACATCCTTGCGTTTCACGGTCATGGAGTGTTTCCCGGTTACAAATCCCGTATTGAGCGACTCGCTTCATTTGGAAACAGGAAACCATGGTATGCCAATGAAACCGCGGTCTCCTCAATGGTCACGGGGGAAAATGGACAGGCGCGGACTTTGTTCCAGAAACTGATCTTTTCCTGGGCAAAAGGAGCGATTGGTTACAACTGGTATAACCTCCGCAACAAGGGCAGGAACCCCAAGGATAATGAACATAATTTCGGCCTGGTCACCCGGGATTTTTATCCCAAGCCTGTCTATGTCGCCTATAATTCCCTGGTGCTATCTTATAGCGGAGCGCAATTTGTCCGCGATTTGTCCACGGAAACCCCGACCGCCTGTCTGTATCTATTTAAAGGAAAATCCGGTGATTATCTGATCCCCTCCTGGACGAGCAGCAAAACAGACCTGGGTGTCCCCGTTTCCAATATCACTGGCAAAGCGACCCGGATCGATTTGTGGGGCAATGAAACCCCTTTGCCCATGGAGAACGGGAAAGTGATTTTACCGATTTCTGGAGAACCATCGACGCTTCGCATTGTGGGACAAAGCACCGAACCGGTCATCGCCAAAGCCAAGTCGCTGACAAAACAGGCAAGCGATAACATCACAGGGCTTGCGCTTCCCGCTTACGGTTTCAGCGAGCAACCGACCGTCGTCCTTGAAGAATCCTCGCAGGTCGTCTCCACCATGATAAACGACCCGACCACTGCGCATCTTTTCTGGAAAGGGCCGGACGATCTCAGCGCCAAAGTATGGGTGGGAAAAACCCGAAACGCATTGAAATTCAAGATTCTGGTCCGGGACGATATTCATGTTCAACCTTCCAGCGGCGCAGCCATTTCGGAAAGGGACAGCGTTCAGGTCATGCTGGATTTGAAGCAAAATTCGATATGGGATTTTGGTTTGGCACATCGAGTCGATAAAGGCTCCGGGGTCCAGGTGTTTTTGGCACCGAAACCGTTCAACAAAGAAACCGTGGCATCAAATGTGGTTTTGAATACCAAACGGGATGAGACAGCAAAAACCACGCTTTATGAACTGGAAATTCCTTTCTCCGCCGTTGACCTGAATCAGGCGACCGCCGCAACGCATGGCATTGGTTTCAATGTTATAGTGAATGACAACGATGGCGACAAACGGGAAAGCTTCATGTCCATCGTTCCGGACGAGGAGCGTTTTCGTGAGGCAGAGTATTTCCCCACGATCAGTTTCAATAAAGAACGATAACCTGCCGATGTGCTTTTACCGATCGGTGCTATTTCGACTGCATTTGCACACAAGGTTCATACGTAAACTTCTCTGTAACTTCTGACACATCCCCCCCCCTCGCTCAGAAAAGTTTCTTCGCCTTGTCGAACCAACTCCTGGAGGCCGACTCGCCGCCGTCGCCGCTTACGCGGGCGAACTCTTCGAGCAGGCGGCGTTGTTCGGCGCTCAAGGTAGTCGGCACTTCAACATGCACCTCCCTCCCTGCGTAATTCCCGTCCCATCCCTCCTCAAACCGGGTGTAATTGAAAGTGGTGGGAACAGACGTAGGGGCGGACATCACGTGCGCCCGTTGACGTTGTTGAACATCGGCGCTTCATCCTGCGAACACGCGAACGGGCGCACGTGAAGTGCGCCCCTACGACGGTTCAGGCAAAATTTCGGGGTTCCCATCACTTTCAATTACACCTCCTCAAACCTGCTGCGTCCTTTCAGCCTGCGAACCAGGGATTCCCGAGCAATACGCCTGACGTTCATGAGTCGGCGTGGTCGGGAACGCCAGCGCCAGCTTCCGTTCGCGAACAAGCCGGGCAAGATACTGCTCGCGAAGGGTGTCCGGCTTGCGCGATACAAGTTCGGCCAGACAACGCAACGTGACAAAATGCCTTGAACAGAGCTGCAGGATCACGTCGGCAAGGACATCCTTTCCCATCTTCTTCTTCGACCTCGGCTCATGTGCGATAGCTTCCAACTCGGCCCGCAACCCGGGTGAAATTTTGCCGAGATCATCGACTACCGGATGCGATAATTGCGGACTGATCAGACATCCCGATTCATCGCGACTATTCATCAAAGTGCCCGTGGGAAGGGCCAAATTCGGGGAGCTGGGTGTCAAATTCGGGGAGCTGGGGGCCAAATTCGGGGAGCTGGAGGCCAAATTCGGAAGGGATAAGCCAAATACATCGTCGGGGGTTGGCAGGTCGCGGCCTGCCAAATGGTAAACAGCCCCGCGGCCTCCGGTGGACTCCAACATGCCCTCGTCGCGCAGATGCCGGAGCGCCCGCGATAAATCCACGGGGTGATCAGCCGTGATCGTCCGCAAACGGGCATGGGTGACGGTCCGTTCACTGGCGGCTACCGCGAGCGCCACTCTTTCCACCTGTGGCAGGGCCTCGAAACGCGAGCCAAACCGGATTCTTAGCCCGGCGAGCACATCCTCCGGAAACAAATCCAGCATTCGCAATTCGAGCAGCGTCTGGTTGTAGGGAACGGGCGTGTCGTAAAGATTGGGGGCGCGCCAATGCCGGGATCGCCAGCCATGCAATATTTTGGGAATTCCCGATCCCGCCTGCTCCCCCACACCCACCAGCCTGAACATTTTGTGGAGGGTCCGGTTACGACAGTCTGCTTTGCCTCCCTTCAATGCCACATCGACCGGTATCCGCATCAGTCCGGGATTGCGAAAACCAAACATGTCGGGCCGCTTCACCACCAGCACGGAAGCCCGGTCGGAATAGTCGGCATGAACGATGACATTGGCCAGGGCCTCGCGCAATGCCTCATGCACGGGAGTCTCATCCTTGCGTTCCCCTCGCTCCATGCGGAAAGGCACCTTCAAGTCCGCCGTCAGTTTCAGAAACACCCTGCGGTAAAAATCATAAAGATTGCCCGACCATTTGCCATCAAGGGTCAGGCGGTCGATCCAGCGTTTTTCGACCTTGGGCGCGGGACGTTCCTGATAATCGAGCATGTAGTTGGGCAGTTCCTCCTGGATGGTGCGCATCCAGCCAAACATGAGCAGACCGGCGAGAGTCAGTCCGCTTTGCCCGGTTTCACGGTCTTTTCGCCAGCCGCCGAGTTGCTGCAAAAACCTCAGGTGATCGAGATCGTTCCACGGATGGCCGGGTTCGCGGTTGGCGAACACCTGCCGATAGGCGAGAAAAGTTTCCAGGCACAAATCCTCAAAATCGAAGCCCGGCAGCACGCGGTCGTCACGGCTGTCCTCCACCTGCTCGGCGATCATGCGCCGCACCTCCTCATCGGGCAAGGGCCGGTCTCCGTCATTGAGTCGTCGATACGTATGCCCGGCTAATGGATTGGCCGTCAGGTGGACAGGACGCTGCTTGCGCGTGGCGCGTGGGATATCGACTACGATTACGGTTTTCCCATCCAGGGAAATTTCGCTCGCATCCCGGTCACTGAGCAGATTGACGCTGATTTTCTGGCGGTTGTTAAGCCCGTCGAAAAGTTCCCGGCGGACCTTGGCGACGTCGGCAATTCCCTCGACGATAAAATGTCCCTGTCGCTCCCGGATGCCAAGCACCACGATGCCGCCCTCCGTATTGGCAAAAGCGCTATAGGTGGGCCAGAAATCCTCGGGCAGCGCCCCTTTCCCGTCACGTCCATGCGCCAGCTTGAACTC
The DNA here is from genome assembly GCA_031266495.1 of Opitutaceae bacterium. Next base: position 4,152 of record JAISAX010000088.1, on the reverse strand, counting down.
CACATCCACGGATTCGTGGAGCAACTCGAGATCGGCGATGGACTGGATTTCAATCACGGTTCATGCATCTTCAGAAAAACTTCTTCGCCTTGTCGAACCAGCTTTTGGAAGCCGGCTCGCCGGCGTCGGCGCCCACGCGGGTGAATTCCTCCAGCAACCGGCGCTGTCTGAAAGCATTCGTCAATGATCAGCCGATGCCGGCCAACGTGTCAGCCAAGTCAACGGATCAGAACGGCAGGCAATCAGTGAGGCAAAAATCAACATCTCGTCTTTCACTCCATAGAGGATGAAAAAAGGGAAAACCTTCAGGTTACAGCGACGCACTTCCGGGACAACGGTCGAACCGGTGTTCAGAAAATGACCGGCGGCAAACGGCATCTGTTTTATGCGTTCAATGGCATCGTCAATTTCGCCGCGAAACCGTTTTCCCAAACCGGGAGAAATCTCTGAGTAAGGAATCGTAATGAAATAAACAGAACAAAGGTGCGCCGGGATTGAAGAGGGAGCCAAGGAACTGACACGGGAGTTTACCGAGGTAAATGACCGGGGCAGCGACACTGGCTCCCTCTTCAAGACCAAGCAAATTTGCTCTGTTTATTTCATTACGGTTCCTAACGGCGGGTTTCCCGACGAATGTCATTGGGAAACCCGGAATGATAGAGAATGCGCATCACAAAGCGGCGCGAAATTGTCCCTCGGTTAACCCGGAGTCCCTGCCGGTTGCGATGTCTTCGAGACGGCTGACACCTTCACGCACGGCTGCGGAAAGAGGTTCGGGGATGACAACACTTTCGATCAGTTGGCGTGCCACCAGGAGCCGGTCTTCTACGGGGAGCTTCAAAGCGGAGCAGGTGATTTCGGTTGCTGTCATTTGCAGGGGCAGTAGCGCCTGATTCGTCATGACACAAGTTCCAGATTGGATCTCACATCACCCTCAACACGGCAGGGGAGGAGTCGTGTGGAGCTTTGATCATTTCCGGGAAAGGACACTTGCTAATATCAGATTCCATTACTGATATCAGATCCTGTCAGAACCAATCAGCAAGGGATTTGCATGCTCACGGAAGACAAGACGCACGAGTTCAAGCGCGAATATACGGATGGAATCAAGAAGAGCGTGATTGCGTTCGCCAACACGGATGGCGGTGAAATCCTCATCGGCATTGACGACGACGGAACGGTCTGTGGTGTCGAGAAGCCGGACGCCGTGATCCTGCAGGCCGGGAATGCCATTCGCGACGCGGTGCGCCCCGATGTGACGATGTTCACGGATTGCGCGGTCAGGCAAATGGGCGGGAAGTCGGTCGTGGCAGTCACTGTCCAGCGCGGGACGGCGCGGCCCTATTACCTCGTAGGCAAGGGCATCAGACCGGAGGGCGTCTTTGTCCGGCAGGGTGCGGCCAGCGTCCCCGCTTCGGAGGCGGCCATTCTTTCGATGCTCCGCGAGACGGCGGGTGACAGTTATGAAGCGGCGCGCAGCATTCAGCAGAAACTCGACCTTGGTTACGCCTCCGGGTATTTTGAGCGCAAAGACGTGGCGTTCGGCGCCACACAACAAAAAACACTCGGGCTGCTCGGCAGTGACGGGATGCTTGCCAACCTCGCGCTGTTGCTGTCGGAACAATGCCCGCATTCGATCAAGGTTGGCGTATTCGGAGGGGCGGACAAGTCCTCGTTCCGCGACAGGCGCGAGTTTTCCGGCTCGCTGCTCCGGCAGGTGGAGGATGCGTTTGCGTTCATTGACCTGCACAACCCGCTCCGTTCGTCCTACAAGGGATTGGAGCGCGAGGATGCGCGGGATTATCCCGTCGGCGCGGTGCGCGAGGCGTTGCTCAACGCGGCGGTGCACCGCGACTACGGGTTGTCGGCGAGCACACTTGTCAGCGTATTTCCGGACCGGCTGGAGGTGGTCAGCGTGGGCGGGCTGGTGAAAGGCGTCTCGCTTTCCGACATCCTTCTCGGCGTGTCCGCTCTGCGAAACCCGAAACTCGCGAACATTTTTTACCGTCTGAACCTCATCGAAGCATACGGAACCGGCATTGCGAAAATTATGGGTAGTTATACCGGAAGCACGGCGCAGCCGGAAATCACGGTGTCCGACAATGCGTTCAAGGTCGTCCTGCCGAATCTCGGAGACGCCGCTGTTGCGGGCCGGACGCACAACACCGCCGCTGTGCCGTCGGCAGATGCTCGCGAGGAAAAAATACTGTCGCTCCTGAGAGAGCGCGGAACCATCACGCGCAAGGACGCGCAGGAGGTCGCCGGCGTGTCGCAAGCCTCGGCGATTTTGTTACTGCGCCTGATGCTGACCAAGGGAACCATCCGCAAGACGGGGCGGGGCAAATCCTCCGCATACACGCTCGCTTGACGGGGCCGGATGACCCTCGCAAAGCAACGTGCGTGACCCCCCCCATTCAGAAAAGCTTCTTCGCCTTGTCGAACCGGCTCCTGGAGGCCGGCTCGTCGGCGCCGCCGCTCACGCGGGCGAATCCCTCCAGCAAACGGCGCTGCCTGAGAGCATCTCTCGACGATGTCGGAACCCCGGTGTGTGTGACAGCCGTCTCCCCCCCCCGTGCGAAATTTCCGCTTGATCCCGGTTCCTCGGGATTTCGATATAACTGGTCGAAATGATTAAAATCTGATTGATTTTCGTTACATCGAAAACAAGTTTCGATTTCCTGAAAAACCCCAATCACGACAAAAATGATCAAACGCGAATCTTGCCTTCAAAAAATCCGTCCGTTCATGGGGCGCGATGTCATAAAAATCCTCACCGGCATCCGGCGTTGCGGAAAGTCTGTCATGCTCGGATTGATACAAGAGGAACTCGTCGCGACGGGCGAGACGGCGGACAGCTTTGTCGCGCTCGATTTCACCTCGCACAACCTCCCCTGCGCGGCGACCACGAAGGCCGTCCATGCCTTCGCCAAAAAAAAAGCCGCCGCACTTCGCGGGAGCAGCGGGCATGACGGCAAACTCCGCGTGTTTCTTGACGAAATCCAGGAACTGTCCGGCTGGGAAAAACTGGTGAACGCGCTGCTGTCCGATTTTGACGCCGACATTTATCTCACCGGCTCCAATGCCAGACTGCTTTCCGGCGAACTCGCCACGTATCTGGGTGGTCGCTACGTGCAAATCAGGATGCACCCGTTTTCCTACGCCGAGTTTCTACTGGCCCGAAGCGCTTCCGACTCGCGGGCGCTTTTTGAAAACTATCTCGTTTTTGGCGGAATGCCCTTTTTGAGCGTCCTGCCTCTCGCGGCGGACGATGCAAAAAAATACCTGAGCGACATTTTTGATTCGATTGTCCTGAAAGACATTGTGTCGCGGCACGCCATCCGTGATGTCGAATTGTTGCGGCGCGTCATCCTGTATTTTCTCGCCAATGTCGGGAACACGTTTTCCGCGTCGAGCCTCGTGAAGTTTTTGAAGAACGAGAAGCGGACGATTTCGACCGAGACGATTTACAACTACATCGAGTATTGCAAGGCGGCGCACCTGCTGCACCTGTTGCCCCGCGAGGACGTGCGCGGAAAACGCATCCTCCAGTTTCAGGAAAAAATCTTTCTGGCCGACACCGGCCTCCGCGAGGCGCTTCTTGGCGGCAACCTGGCCGACATCGGCCAGATCCTTGAAAACGTGGTGCTGCTGGAACTCTTGCGGCGCGACTACCAGGTGACGGTCGGCAGGGAGGAGAGAGGAGGGGGGGGGGGGGGGAGGGAGGTGGATTTTGTCGCCACGCGCGGCGGCAACAGGATTTACGTGCAGGTGTGCTATTTGCTCGCCGACAACGCGACGGTGGAACGCGAATTTTCCGTCCTCGAAACCATTCCCGATGCCTTTCCGAAATACGTTGTGAGCATGGATGAGATCAATCGCGGACGCAACGGTGTCCTCCATTTTAACATACGCGATTTTTTGCTCGGGGAGAGTTTTTGACGGATGTTACGCAGACCGAAGGTAGGGGAGTCGCTTGCGACGCCCGCTCCGAAGCCCGCGAGGAGCTGTCTGTGGAGATTCGCCAATACGTCCGGCTGGCGCGGGCTTCGCAAGCGAAGCCCCGACGGTCGGCCTGCGGAACTGCAGTTTTCAAGCGCCTGCGGCCTTTCCGGCCCCCCCCCCCCCCCCCCCCCCCCCCCGCCCCCCCCCCGG
>JAISAX010000033.1 GCA_031266495.1 Opitutaceae bacterium | reverse complement strand
CCCTGGCTTTCATATATTTTCCCCCCTTTTGGGGGGCCCACCCCTGTGGGTGCGGGACTGGGGCGGGGGGCCCCGGGCGCCTCCGCGCCGACGGCCAACACCGTCCTCCCCCCCCCCCGTTGTTTCCATTGAGAACGTCGAAGAACCCCGGGGTTCGAGATGCGCCCGGCGCGGTCCCTTACTTCCTGTCTGCTCGCTCAAATCGTTCCACGCCTTTTCGATCAAATTTTTCAACCTTGGCGGCGTCATCCGGACTTCTCAAAAAACAGATAGTCGCCTTGGCCTCATAAGGATCACCTTCCTTGAAATAATAATAGAGAACATATTCCTTGTTCATTTCAGGATCACGGGCAATGGAGGGGATGAATTCGCCCAGTGTTTTCCCGTCGTCCATGCCGACCCATGGGCGTTGGGCGAATTTGTCGATGTAGTATATGACCCTGGTACCATCGGTAGCTTTGCAATTTGAAAGCCGGACCTTCATCGTTTTGCCGTTCTCCCTGTCGGGTCGCGGATACTCACCAACCTGGGCAGCGGATGTCATGAAAAACAGGGACACTTCTTTTGAGGTAAAATCGGTGATGAATTCGGTGGTGCTGGTCGTCTTGCCATCAGGAAACGAACTGACGCTGCATGTAACTTTTGCGAAGACGGGGCGTTCAAAGGCGAACTTCCAGTTGCCGCCCTGGATGCGGAGCGCTCCCATCAACTGTTCCATTGTGATGGGAGATTGTTCGGCGTTGTTTTGAGCGAATGCCGATGCATCCAGAATTAACGGGATGCAGAACAGGATGCGTTTTTTCATGATGGAGGGTTTCCGGTTTAACTGAACGGTGTGGTTGAAACTGGTTTTGCCAAATATACGAAAAGAAAATGGAAAAGGCGGGAATCATGATTTGCCTGGCCGGGGTATCATGAGCCGTCGGCCATCACGCCGTCGCCGCGCTCGCGGGACCAGGCGAGCAGGCGCGCGGGGTCGCCGCCCCACAGTCCGGGATGATACGTTGGAAAAGTCTGCGGCTCGCCGTCCAGCTCCAGGCGGATGACCGGAAACAACGGATGCGGCGGCGCGTCGGGTAGTCCTTCCAGCACGACGCCGCGTCCGCCGTCGTCGCGACGGCAGGCGATTTCCTGTCCGGTCGTCAGCACTACGGCGCGCTTCACCGGCGTGGCGAGTCCCTGGAAACGCAGCGTCGCGCCCGGCCAGAAGCGCACGATCAGGTACAGCGTGTTGCCGCGGCGTGTCTGGCGTCCGAAGAGGGTGCTTTCGCCGGCGTTGACCGGATCGGTGTTGTAAACCGCCTCGCCGTGGATCCGCAGCCAGTCGCCGATGGCATCGCTGCGTTCGACAAACTCCGGGGGGATTTTCCCGTCGGCGTCGGGACCAACGTTGAGCAGGAGATTGCCGCCCTGGCTCGACGCGTCGGTGAGCATGTCGAGCAGCGTTTCCGCGGAGCGCCAGCGTTCGCCGCGGCTGTGGCACCAGAGCCGCCATGTGCTCACCTGGCACGATTCCCAGAGTTTGCCGCGTACCGGGGTGATGTGGTGCTCGGGGGTGCCGAAGTCGCCGCCCGCGCCTTCGTTGGCGCCGAACTCGTCGTCATGGTCCTTGCCCGCGCCGAGGAAGCCGAGCCGGTTGTTGACGAGGATGCCGGGCTGGAGGCGGCGGATTTCTTTCAACAATCCGGGGCTGCGCCAGTCGGTTGCGGATCCCGGCCACACGCCGTCGAACCAGAGCACGTCGATCTTGCCGTAGCGGGTCAGCAATTCGCGGACCTGGGCGTGGACATAGTCGCGAAACCGCGCCCAGCCGGCGGGGTCGCCTTGCGGGCCGGCAAACATCGCGGGGATGCGAAAGTCGTTCCACGAAAAATACAGCCCCACGCGCAGGCCGGCGGCGCGAAACGCCTCGACGTATTCGCGCACGAAGTCGCGGCCGGCGGTCTGGCGGGCGCTGGAGTAATCCGTCGTAGCGGTATCCCACATACAGAAGCCGTCGTGATGGCGGGTCGTGAAGACGGCGTAGCGAAACCCGCCGCGTGCGGCGATGCAGGCCCATTCGCGGGCGTCGAAGCCGGATGGCGTCCATGCGCAGGCCTGCCGGGCGTACTCGCGCTGGTCGAGCAATTCGCGCATGAGCACCTGTTCGCCGCGCCCGTGGAGCGCGTAGGGTCCCCAGTGGATAAAGAGTCCGTATGTGGCTTCGCGGAACCACGCGTACGCATCGGGGCGGGCCGGCGTGTCGGCAGGTCCGGCGTCGGAGAGCGCAGAAGACGGGGAGGATTGGCGAAGGGTGGCGGAGGGTGCAGGCGTGGCGGGCATGACAGGCATAACGGGAGGTCACCATCGCCGCGAATCGCCGGGAACAAGTCAACATGACAGGCAGAGGGCAATGACCCGCCATACCTCGCTACCTCCCGCCACTCCGCCACTCCGGAACACGGGCAGGATGCCCGTGCCACGGCTTTTTAGCCGGATTTTCACTCTTTCCTCCGGGGCACGTCCGGCGTGTGCTGGTGGTGATATGAAGTTACACATTCTTCTTCCCGCAGGGCCGGTCCGCACCAATGCCTACCTGCTCACCGACGCCGCCTCCGGCGAGGCCATCCTCATCGACGCTCCCGAGGGCGTCTGGGCTGACGTGGAGCCTGTCCTCAAGGCCGAGGGTTGCTCGCTCCGTGAACTCTGGATCACGCACGGTCACTGGGACCATATGCAGGGTGGCGCCGAGGTCGTCGAAAAATCCGGCACCACCGTCCGCGCCCACGAAGCCGACCGCGTGCTCATCGAAACACCGGATGTGATGAACGGCGTTCTCGGTCCGGGCGTGCCGGTGCGTCCGGTCAAGATCGACGCCACGGTCAGCCAGGGCGACCGGCTGGCCGCATTCGGCATGGAGGCCGAGGTGCGTCACGTGCCGGGACATTGTCCGGGCAACGTGCTGTTTTATTTCGCGCCGGTGAAGGCGGCCTTTGTCGGCGACGCGCTCTTCGCCGGCAGCGTCGGCCGCACCGACCTGCCGGGCGGCAGCAGCGAAGAGCTGGCCCGCTCCGTCCGCGAACAGATTTATACGTTGCCGGGCGACACACAGGTGTTCTCCGGTCATGGAAAACCCACTACGGTTGACCGCGAGCGGACAACAAATCCCTTCGTCCGCGGGTAGCCCGCATATCGCACACATTTCCGATCAATCATCACGGAAACCGGACAAACATTTAACATCTGACGTTTAACATGTAACATGTAACATTTAACACTCAATGAGTGCACCGGAAACAGTCTGCTTCGTTCAGGGAACTCCTCCAGCCGGCATCCTGTTTGATGTTTACTGTTACATGTTACATGTTTAATGTTAAATGTTAAATATTAAATATTAAGTATTTAATGTTAAATGCTCTCCGTTATTATCCAGACGTCCCGTCCAGACCACCAAATCTTGCGATAAAATATCCGGGATAGCCCCCCCCCTCCCCTCCTCTCTCC
>JAISAX010000747.1 GCA_031266495.1 Opitutaceae bacterium | reverse complement strand
CTCCCGTTGCGAAAGATCCTCGCGGCCATCGCAAGCGAAGCTACGTGTGTGTAGGGGGGGGGGGGGGAGCACTGCGTAACGTCAGTTTGTAACAGAAATCACACGGCACCCCACGCAGGGGCTTCGCTTACGAAGCCCGGCCCGCGCCAGCCGGACGGACTGGCCCCCCGGGGGATCACGCGTCACATCTCCGGATTCTGGAGCGCTCATGCTGGGGGAAACGCCTGTTTTGCGCATGGAGCAGGATATTTGTATCCGTTGCTATCATACGCAATTCTCCGTCTCCCCGTCATGGCGGAGGGCATCCTTTAATTCCTCCGGGTCGCTCATGAGGACGGCCCGGTCCAGCGGCTCGGGCAATTGCCAGTTGTCCAGACTGGAATCCTTGAACGCGGGGTGAACACGCACCATTTTCTCAAGAGCACGCCGGACAGCCTCGGCAAACGTCCATTCCTGTGCTTCGGCGATTCGTTTCATTTCACGGTAAAGTCCATCCGGCAACTGGATTTGAGTCCTCGTCATGCCTCAAATCTGATGTGCCACAAATTTGATGTCAAATGCCCGGTCTCCGTCGCCCTCATGCAGCCTCCTGTTGAACACCCTGCACATACTTCGGTTCATTGTGCAAAGTCCTTTAACTTGAAACGCCTCGTGAAACCTCCGCACATAGCGGTGAATTTTTATCCATCCGATAGTATCCCGAAACCAGAATGCCGCCCTCATCCACAAGTCCTGCCGATTTCATCCCCAACCAGCCGCGATGCATTCTTGCGTGTCCGGGACGGATCAGCGATCCGTCCCGGACACGGGCTTCACATGAAGCCCGCCGCGCCCGCCGTGCCAGTTGCGCCTTCACGCTGGTCGAACTCCTCACGGTCATTGCGATCATCGGCATACTTGCGGGCATTCTGATACCGGTGGTGGGCAAAGTCCGCGAGGCCGCCCGCTTTGCCCAGTGCAAGTCCAACATCCGCCAGCTCGGCGCGGCGTTCTTCCTCTGGTCCCGCGACAACAAGGACTGCTACATGCCCACGCACGGCAAAAACACGAATGTGGATACCGGTGGTGGTGGCCAATGGCAGTCGCTACTCTTTGACGGCTACCTCCCGCCCGGCTGCCGGATCGCGAACGACAGTTGGGGACAACTCGACGCCAAAAGCAGCGCCCGCAGCGTTTACATGTGTCCCACCGCCTACTCCCGGGGCCTTGCCTACACCGTCGCCTACGGCACCAACAAAAACCACCTCAGTCCGGCCCGCGACATGCGGGCCACGGGCACTTCGGGCCTGAAACGCCTCGGCGACATCAGCCGTCCCTCCAGAATCTGGATGCTCGGTGACGCCGAGGCGTTTCAGTATTCGGGAAACAACTTCGGCGGGAAAAACGCCTCCTACAATTATGCCCTCTGTCCCCGATGTCCCGGAGTCAACTGGAGCAACGCCGGACGGCAACGCGCCTCCGACCGCCACGGAGACAAGGTCAACGTCTGTTTTGCCGACGGCCACATCGGCGTCATGACCTGGCAGGATCTCAAGGACAACAAGGACGACATCTGGGGCCACAACTCCATGTAACCGGAACACCGATACATCCCCTCCCCCCCCCCTCCCACACACACCTCCACCTCCGGACAAACCACATTCCCGACAAACCCATGATAACCGACAAAACCATCCGCCGCCCCCTGCTTGCAACCCTGCTCGCAGCCCTGCTCACTCTCGCCACCGCGAGCCTTCATGGCGAGACAGCTTACTACTTCGGCCCCTCCTCCGGCGCGACCGGCTGGACGACAACGGGCAACTGGTATACGGATACCGACCAATCAACCTCCTTCGGCGGCATCCCCGGCGCAAACGACGACATCATCATCATGGGAGATGCCTCCCGCATACTCGAAGTCCGCGACGCCACCACTGGCCCCATCTCATCCGGCAACATCACTTTCGGCCCACATACAACCGGCTACCACTCGCTTCTGATTGGTACCGGCACGCTGACCGTCGGCGGCGGCACGGGCACCGTCGCGAACAACGCCGGCAGCAGCAGCTTCATCGTCATCAACGGCGCGGCGGTGCTCAACGCCTCGGCCGTCAACGCCGGCGACCTCGAACTGCGCTCCGGCGGCAGCCTCACCATCGGCGCGGGGCAAATCTACACCGCCACCAGTTCCGTCACCTTGGGCAGAGGCGGCAGCGGCGCCACCGACACGGAAACCGGAGCCATCACCTCGGTCAGCACGCTCACCATCGACGGCGGCACCCTCAAAACCTACTCCATCGCCAATTACGACAACAACAGCAAGGCGCTCGGCGTGATCAACTTCAACTCCGGCGTGCTGAACCTCACCCACAGCAGCTACACCGCCGCCTCCATCAACGGACGCACCATCGGCGGAGTGGATTACACGACCACCATCAAGCTCGGCGACAGCGGCCCTGCCTCGACACGTACCCTGACCATAAGCAGGAAAACCACAGTCGGTCCCCTGGCATCCTTTGCCGACGCAGACGGTGTTCACGGCTCGCTCAAAAAAGACGGCACTGCCGAACTCGTCCTTCAATCCGCCCAGACCTTTACCGGCGAATTCGAGATTGCCGCCGGGAAAGTCACCCTCGACACCAACGGCTCGCTCGCTGCCAGCGTCATCAACCTCTCTGCCAGCGCCGCCAGCCTCGACATCAACGCCAAAACCACCGGCTGGACGCTTGCCGCCACGCAAACCCTCGCCGGCACCGGCACGATCAACGGCAAGACCGGCAACACCAACATTACCGTCCTCGGCACCCTCGCCGCCGGCTCCAACGTAAAATTCGACCTCGGCACCGGCACAGTTGACCTCTCGTCCGCGAAATTCGGATACGATGCCGTGAAAGGCGCGGCCACCTTCACCCTCACCGGCAGCACCACGGCCAGCTTTGCCGCCAACGGCGACACGCCCGCCCTCACCTTCAACCAGCTCACCCTCTCCGACCTCGCCACCCTGCCCGTCGGCGACGAAACCACGCCCGTAACCATCTTCACCTCGCCCGTGGCGATCAACACCTTCGACCTCACCGGAGTTGTCGGCACGCACGACTACCTCGAAAGCGGCACGACCTACACGCTCTCCATCACCGCCGGGACCGACAACAAAAGCCTGCAAATGCAAATCCTCTCCACTGCCGCCGTTCCCGAACCCGCGGCCACCGCCGCCACGCTCGGCGCACTCGCCACCTTCGCAGCCCTCGCGCTTCGCCACCACCGGCGCCAGCACAAAACGCAGCCCGCCGCACACCGATAAAGCCCCCCCCCCATCTTCCCTGTATGTTTATTGTCCGCCACGCCCTCGTCGCGATGTTAGCCGCCATCGCCGCGCTCGCTACCACCGCCCTCGCGCAGGACGCCGCCCCTGCCATCACCACGCCGGCCACCGACGACGGCGTCATCGGCGCCATCGAATTACAATCCTCCGAGAAAGAAGCCAGGGCACGCCGCCTCCCTGAAAAATTCCCCTTCAACCTCGTCATCATCGACGAAACCCCGGACGCCGCCGCCTCCTCCGCCTCCGCTGCGCTCGACGGCTACCATGTGCACCCCGCCGGCAAGCCCTTTTCGATAAAAATCAACCCCATGCTGCGCGCCGGCCTTCCGCAGGATCACAACATCGCTTCCTTCAAAGTCACCCCTGTCGGACGTCTCTGGAAAGACGCCTCCGCCGAACTCGCCGAAGCCCGCCAGCGCCTCCTCGTCGCCACCCCGGGAAACACCAGCGCAGCCGCCGTGGCTGCCGCTGCCGCCGCCGAAAAAAACAAACGCGGCCTCACCCTCGACTTCCGTCCCCCCTCGCACAACCCCGCCGGGGCCGGGCAAGAAAAACGCGCCATCGACATCGACCTCGCGTTCAACGTCCCCGTCGCCCTCACCTGGCTCCAGCTCGCAGGGCAACGCCAGAACCCGACCAACCCCGCGCTCGACGCCGTCACCCTCCACCTCCACGCCCCCGACTGCACGCAAACCACCCGCCCCCTCCACATCGAACGCAGCGGCTGGAAATGGGAAACCGCGCACATGGATACCTCCCTGACACCCGTCAAAAACCTCACCCTGCGCATCGCCGTCACGGGAAAAATCCGCCTCGACAGCCTCGACATCCTCGGCCGCCAGCCCGGCGGCGCCAACAAGGCCCGCGAATGGAACGACATGACCGTCACCGCCACCTGGCGCGACGCCGCCGGACGCCCTCTCGGGGGGGGGGGGGGGGGGGGGGGGGGGGGGGGGGGGGGGG
>JAISAX010000635.1 GCA_031266495.1 Opitutaceae bacterium | reverse complement strand
TTCCACCTCATCCCCGACGCCGCCGAACCCGCCGGGAAATCCCCCCCCCCCCCCCCCCGCGCCCGCGCTCTGGCAACGCGACCATTCCGCGCAGACCACCGACCGCGCCCGTCAGGTCGAGCTCGCCTGCGGCCTCATCAATGCGAAGACCGCCCGTGCCCGGGACATCAAACCCCCTCACGCAGTCATTGCCGGAGAACTCCTCCTCCCGCGCCAGCTATTTGCGACCGGACAAAAACGCATCCAATTCCAACCCTTCAGTTCGTATCCGCCGACCACGCGAGACCTCGCCCTCATTGTGGACGCCGCCACGCCGGCCGGGGAAGTAGCGGACAAACTCAAGACCACCACGGCCAGAATCATCGGCAAGACCATCGCCATAGAAAGCGTCCACATCTTTGACCAGTACCCCCAGCCCGAGGGGAAGAAGAGCCTTGCCCTCACGCTGGTATTCCGAGCCTCCGACCGGACCCTGACCGACGCCGAAGTCAACCAGGCATTCGGCAAGCTCCAGGCCGAACTCGCGAAAAACACCGCCTGGCAAATCCGCAAATAACATATGTAACATATGGGCACTTTGAGAAACTCCTTTTTCCAGACAAACGAACCAACCGCGAATGGACGCGAATGAACGCGAATGTTTCAATACCTGCTCTTGTTCAACAAAGTTATCTTCTCTCCGAATTCGCGTCTATTCGCGTTCATTCGCGGTTAAAACGACTTTTCCAAAGTGCCCATATATAACATATGACAAGGGGGCCTCTTGAAAATTAAACAAAAGGCAACGAAGAAAATCAGGAACAATCAACCGGAACGAATTATTTGTTTTTTATAACACATTAAAAAGGAATACATCCGATCCGGCAATTTTCATTTCATCATCTTCGCTTTCTTCTGTGACAAACAATCTTTCAGGAATTTCCATAATCTCTCCTTCATATGAATACCAGATTTTGTACTTATTATGAACACAACGATCCAATCTTTCGGACAGCCCTGCATCCCTCCCTGTTTGCCATTGAAACATATTGAATGGGGCAAACTCGTCTCCACCCTTGGAAAGGCCAACCGCGCAGTCGCACTTTACGATGGCATATTGCGCACCATTCCAAATCCCGACGTCCTGCTCACTCCCCTTGCCACCAATGAAGCCACTCTCTCCTCCAAAATAGAAGGCACCCAAGCCACCTTGCAGGAAGTCCTGGAATTTGAAAGCGGTGCGAATGATAAAACCTCGGAACTGCGCGCGGATATATTCGAGATTCTCAATTACCGCAAAGCCTTGTATGCCGCCAGCAAATCGCTTCAGGAAAAACCCCTGCACCTCGGCACACTTAAACTCACGCACAACATCCTTCTCGACAGTGTGCGCGGACACAACAAGGCACGGGGAGAATTCCGCACCGTTCAAAACTGGATAGGCCAGCAGGGAACGAACATCGGACAAGCCCGTTTTGTCCCCCCAAACCCGCTGGATTTGCCGGATGCGCTCACCAACTTTGAAAACTACCTGCACTTTGAAGAACAAGATCCACTCGTCCATCTTGGCATCGTTCATGCCCAGTTCGAAATACTGCACCCCTTTCTTGATGGCAACGGACGCGTCGGTCGCATGCTCGTGCCGCTTTTCCTTTACGAAAAAAAAGTACTTGGCAGCCCGGTATTTTATCTCAGCGCCTATCTGGAAACGCACCGCCAGGAGTATTGTGATCGCCTCCTGGCTATCACCGGACAAAACGATTGGGAATCCTGGTTGCTCTTTTTCCTCGAAGCCATTCGTGCCCAAGCGGAAGCCAATGCCCGGCAGGTCATCGACATCCTTGACCTTTACAAACACCTGCAAAACGAACTGCCGCGAATCACACACAGCCAATTTTCCATCAACACCTTGCAATCGCTTTTCGAAGCGCCGGTTTTTCGGCAATCTGATTTTATCCAGAGGGCGAAAATCCCCAAAGCATCGGCAAATCGCATTGTATCTATCCTGATTGAAAACAACATCCTGGAAAAACTGATTCCCAATACAGGCCGTCGTTCGGCCATCCTTCGCTTCCCTGCATTGCTTGAAATCATTAATCGATAAGCTGTTATAGAAATCGGCTATTTGTGGCTCACCTGTGAGCCATTTCTCGATTTGTGGCTCAAAAAAGCCGTTTCATGAGCCACAACGCAGAAAGTGGCTCACGGACGAGCCACAAACCACCTCTCCGCACAAAACATCTACCCGGACACTTCCAGCACATGTTTTGCGGCACCCGCGCCGCCCGGCAGCACATTATCCGCAATGCCGGACTTGGCACCGGCGACCGCGCAACACACAGGCGCAGGCCACCATCGCCAGTCCGGCAAACACGGCATGCGTCGCGGGTTCAGGCACGGTGCCAACAACAATGTCATACATGCGCCATTGCCCGCCACCGAGATCCTCCCACATCCACGTCGCACTCGCATTGCCCGTGTTGGCCGGGTTCCAGTTGACGCTCGCCGTGTAATCCCCGCTCACGCTCGTCCCGGTCAGGATATCCCACACATATTCCCCGTCGGCGGAGGCCACGGCTTCGGCGCTGAACACCACGCTGTCCGCCACGGTGAAACTCACCTCGCTCTTGCCAGCGCCCTCCAGCGTCAGTTGCCCGGCCCGGATGCCGTCGCCCAACGCCGTCAGCGACAGGACAACCGTCGCCTCCGACAACACCAGGCTATCCATCGCCGAGGCGCCCGCGCTCGCCCACGACGCCCCGTCCCGCACCGTGAGGCTCGTGGACAAGGCGCCGTCGATGAACCGGCCCGCGGCAGCCGTACCCGCACCGTCAACGACGACCGATACCGACGAAGCGGCATTCACTCCGGCATCGGACACGAAAAGGATTCCGGTCTCGCCCGACGCCTGTGTGCCACCTTGCAGCGTAACCGTGGTGGCCGTCGTGTGGGTCGCATTTATTGCGCTGGAGCTGATTACAGAACCGGCAGAAGTTATGATGCTGCCGGAAACAGTGACCTCGCCCGGGCCATCATCGCCATTATTACCATCCGCAAGGTTGATGGCGGCATACCCCTCACTTGACAAAGTCGAGCCGGAAATAGCCACTGTGCCACTGAACATCAGCAGAGCAACCCCCTCCGTCCCAACTCCCTCGAACGTACCCCCGGTCGCAGCAAGACTGGCTCCCTGCGAAGCAATCAGTGCGACTCCGGCTTCGACCACCCCATTCTCTAAAATGACGGCAGCGCCACCGCCTGCCGAAACGACTCCCGCACCCTCCAACACCCTGATCCTGGCATTTGTGCCCAAGTCTGCCGTGCCCCCACTGGTTATACTCACACCCCATGGAGACTGGTTGATATAATCAGCTCCATAAAGCATGCCACCGGTTATCTCTACAGACAACCTGTCTGTTACGGCCAACACCGTGCTTTCCCCGGTAGCAATGAGGCCCCTTCCCGATGTGCCGAAGTCATCGGAGAGATACAGACTGATTTTCGTATCTGACCCCAAACTCATCTGTGAAGCATCCGCAGCACGAATCCCGCATGGATTGGTATTACTTCCCGAAGGCATAACGGGCACCATCGAAGAGCCAACCGTGACGGCAAGATTATCCGCCATGAACACGGAGCCAGTTCCTGTCATATCAACTCCAACATAGTTGCTGCCAATGGATGAACCGGAACCCAGGTTTGCGCTGGCATTGTCCAGGCGCACAGTTCGGGCTACGATGCCGGTTGATACCAGCGAGATGCTGCCATCAGACGGATTGATCGCGAAGCTGCCGCCAGACATACCCGACAAAGCCCTCGTACCATCACCGGAGACGGAAACGATATCACCGGAGTTGAGAATAATGGCAGTGCCGTTCGCAGTCTGCGAACTTGTATATTCGGTGGCGAACGCCGCCGAGGCGGAGAGCAGCGTGGCGAGCGCCGCGATCACTAACGGGGACTTCAGGATTTGTATATTCATGGATTGGTCTGGATCGGGTCGGTTTGGTTTGGGTCGGGTCGGGGGAAAAAATTTCCGGAGCAGGAATTTGCGCTGCCATCCATTTTCCCATCCGCGAAATCATCTCCCGATGACCTCAAAAGCCGGATACAAAAAAGGGACGCATTTACCAGCGTCCCGATTCGGGCACATAGGAAAAAGCCCATAAAAACGACGCTTTCAATGCGCCCCGATTGGGGCGACATTTCGAATGTGCGTTTTTAACCGGACCCTCTTCTCGAAATTTCCTATGTTTCGAATCGGACAGCAGTCGAATCTACGCGAAAATTGATATTTGGTATTGTTTTGTATGTCTAACGATTCAAGCGCGGCTACGAGCGGCGCTTGACAGAAAAGGCCGGGATGCTGTGGAGCGAACGCCCTGCGTGTCGATGTTTTTTTCTCCCCAACCATTTTTTCTCCCTGACGCGAAGTTTCTCGTAAAAATCAGTCGCCCCCCCACCCCCGCGCCTGCTCAACTGGCCCCTCTCCCGCTCACCAACACCGCACACACACACACACATTCACTCACACACTCTCTCTCCCGTCACATGTCCACCACTACCGACCTCGACATCGACCACATCGCCCGCCTCGCCCGCATTGACCTCACGCCGGAGGAGAAAGCCACCTTTGCCACCCAGCTCGGCGATGTTCTCGCCCACATCGACAAACTCAAGCAAGTGGACGTTACCCACGTCGAGCCCACCGCGCATGGCTTCCCCGTCTACAACGTCTGGCAGGCCGACGAACCCGGTCCCACGTTCACACCCGACGAAGCCCTCAGCAACGCCCCCGCCCGGCGCGACAACATGATCTCCGTCCCCAAAGTCGTCGAATAAACGGCCGAGCCATTTTTCGTCACAGAGGACGCAGAGCGCAGACACAGAGATCACAGAGGTCTGCAAGACTTCTCACCTCCCCCACCATCCGTCGCTCTCGATTTCTCGGAAAAAACTGAATCTTTTCCAAACCAGAACCATCCCGCAACTCCAGCATCGCACAACAACCAGGCACACCTCCATGCCCTCTGTGTCCGGGCTCTGTGTGCTCTGTGACGAAAAAACGAATACCAGAATCTCTCATTCATCCAATCCATCCCGATGCTCACCTACCGCACCCTCGCCACGCTCGCCGACGCCCTCGCCTGCAAGGAACTCTCCTCCGTCGAACTCACGCAGGCCGTCATCGACCGCACCACTGCCGTCGAACAAAAAATCAACGCCTTCAACTCCAGCGACCCCGCCGACGCGCTCGCGCAAGCCGCCGCCTCCGACGCCCGCCGCGCCGCCGGCCACCCCCGCGGCCCGCTCGACGGCATTCCCGTTGCCATCAAGGACGTCATTTCCGTCGCCAACCAGCCCCTGACCGCATCGAGCAAAATCCTCGCCAACTACGTTTCCCCCTACGACGCCACCGTCATACAAAAACTCCGGCACGCCGGCGCCATCCTCTGGGGCCGCCTCAACCTCGACGAACTCGCCATGGGATCGTCCACGGAAAACTCCGCCACCAAGACCACCAGCAACCCCTACAACCTCGACTGCGTACCCGGCGGCTCCTCCGGAGGCAGCGCCGCCGCCCTCGCCGCCGGCGAAGCCATCGCCACCCTCGGCTCCGACACCGGCGGCTCCATCCGCCAGCCCGCCGCCCTCTGCAACGTCGTCGGACTCAAACCCACCTACGGACTCGTCTCCCGCTACGGCCTTGCCGCCTTCGCCAGTTCGCTCGACCAGATCGGTCCCTTCACCCGCACCGTCGAAGACGCCGCCCTCCTCCTGCAAGCCATCGCTGGTCACGACCCGCACGATTCGACCTCCGGCCAGGTTGCCTTTCCCGCCTACCACGCCGCCCTCCCCGCCTCCCCCCCCCCCCCCCGCTGTCGCCGTCTTGGCATTCCGAAAGAATACTTCGGCGAAGGACTCGACCCTGAAGTCGGCTCCGCCGTCGAACAGGCCATCGCCCACTACAAAAAACACGGCTACGAAATCCGCGACGTTTCCCTGCCTCACACCGAACACTGCCTGAGCGTTTATTACATTCTCTCCACGGCCGAGTGTTCCTCCAACCTCGCGCGCCTCGACGGCATCCGCTACGGTTACCGCTCCCCCGACGCCACCGATGCCGTTGATATTTACGGCAAGACCCGCGCCGAGGGTTTTGGCCCCGAAGTCAAACGCCGTGTCATCCTCGGCACCTACGTCCTCAGCAGCGGCTACTACGACGCCTACTACCTCCGCGCCCAAAAAATCCGCACCCTGATTCGCCAGGATTTTCTGAAAGCCTTCGAGCACGTCGACGCCATCGTCACGCCCACAAGCCCCACGCCTGCGTTCAGGAAAGGCGAGCGCTCCGCCAACCCGATGGCCATGTATTTGTCCGACATCTACACGATCGGCGCCAACCTCGCCGGCATCCCCGGCATCAGCATCCCGTGCGGCTTCACCCGGGCCGGCCTCCCCATCGGCCTGCAACTCCTCGGCCAGCCGCTCAAGGAAGCCGACCTCCTCGCCATCGCCCACGCCTACGACTCCGCCCACGACTGGCACACCCGCCACCCCCAACTCTGAAAATTCGCACAGAACTCAAGAAGATCACGAAGGCACTCCCGTTGCCGTAACCTTCTTCCGCATCCGGCACATCTTTCCTGAAACAGGAACCACCACATTCACTCAACCACCCTCCAGCCGCCTCCGGGCCTTCGTTCCCTTCTTATCTTCTGTTCAAAAACAATATTCTCTGTAATTTAAATGCAATACGAAGCCGTCATCGGACTAGAAGTCCACATCCAGCTCAAAACCCGGACAAAAATGTTCACCCGCGCCCCTGCCGGCTACGGGCACGCCCCCAACACCCTCACCGACCCCGTCGTTCTCGCTCTCCCCGGCGCGCTCCCCGTCCTCAACAAGGCCGCCATCGACCAGATCATCAAAGCCGGCCTCCTCGTCGGCTGCCGCATCGCCGACGAATGCCGCTGGGACCGCAAAAACTACTTCTACCCCGACTCACCCAAAAATTACCAGCTCACCCAACAAGCCCACCCCATCTGCCTCGGCGGCGAAGTCGAAATCGAACTCCCCGGCCCCGCCCGCAACATCATGGGCGAGCACAAAAAAATCCCCCTCAACCGCATCCACCTCGAAGAAGACGTCGGCAAACTCAACCACCAGACCACCGACTCCCTCGTCGATTACAACCGTGCCGGCACCCCGCTCATGGAACTTGTCACCGAACCCGCACTACACACCGCCGGCGAAGCCCATGCCTTTCTCACCGCCCTGCGAGCCATCATGCAGCAAGGCGGCGTCTCCGACTGCGACATGGAAAAAGGCCAGATGCGCTGCGACGCCAACGTCTCCATCCGTCCCGCCGGCAGCACTACACTCGGCACCAAAGTCGAGATGAAAAACCTCAACTCCATCGCCTACGTCCGCGACGGCATCGCCCACGAAATCAGACGCCAGACTGCGCTCGTGCAATCCGGCGGCCAAGTCGTGCAGGAAACCCGCGACTACGACGGTCTCACCGGTGCCTCGCAATCCCTCCGCACCAAGGAAGACGCGCACGACTACCGCTTTTTCCCCGACCCCGACCTCCTGCCCGTCCGTGTGGACGACGCCTGGAAAGCCGCCATCGCCGCCACGCTCCCCGAGCGCCCCTTCGACCGCCAGCGCCGCCTGATGGCCGATTACAGCCTCCCTTACACCATCACCAGCGTCCTCATCTGGGACAAACCCCTCGCCGACTACTACGACACCGCCGTCCAGCTCGCCGGCCCCGCTCTCGCCCAGCCGCTCGGCAACTGGATCACCAACGACCTCCTCCGCGAGCTCGGCGCCACGCATGCCAGCTTCGACGAAGCCGCCGCTAAAATCTCCCCGCAAAACCTTGTCGCCCTCGTAAAACTCATCGCCGACGACGTTCTCACCAACAACGCCGCCAAGGAGGTTTTTGCCGGGATGTTCGCCACCGGCGACGCCCCTGCCGCCATCGCCGACCGCCGCGGCCTGAAAGCCGTCCCCACCGACGCCAACGAACTCGAACAATGGTGCCGCGATGCCATCGCCGCCAACGAAAAGGCCGCATCGGAATTCCGCGCCGGCAAGGAATCCGCCATCAACGGCCTCAAAGGCCCGGTGATGAAAGCCAGTCGCGGCAAAGCCAACCCCAAACAAGTGGACGAAACCCTCCGACGCCTGCTGGCTGCCGGCTGACACCTTCTCTCTGCGATATCTCGTTGCCCGCTCTTTACCATGCAGGGTCCGTGAGTCTCATGAAAAACACCTTTCGCCGGGTCGATACCCCTTCCTCACCTGCCCGTGCCCGCGGCGACAGCGGAGAACAGGCTGCCGCGGATCACCTCCGGGCCAAAGGCCTTCGCATCCTCGCCCGCAACTGGCGCAACCCGGCCGACCTTCGCGAAGAACTCGACCTGATCTGCGACGACGCCGGCATCATCGTCTTTGTCGAAGTCAAGACCCGCGCCGCCACCGCGCTCGTTCCCGGTTATCACGCCGTCAGCCCCGCCAAGAAACGCATCCTCCGCCGCGCCTGCCTCGCCTGGCTCCGCGGCTGCGATCCCCGTCCCGACCATTACCGTTTCGACATTGTCGACGTCGCCATGACCCGCAGCAACACCGTGGTCGATGTCTTTCACTACGAGTGTATCTCTCTCTTTCAAGGGAGGTTCTAAAAATTCATTTTTGAACAGAAGGAAACCGGGGAAACGAAGGTAAATAGTTAGTTGAGAGGTATTAATCATGATAAAGCATCACAAGTCATGTAGCCAAGTGCGCAGCCGCAGGGAGAAATCCGTGTGGCTGAAGCAGCATGAGGCGAAGGGGCGAGCCGTAATGGGAAACCGTGAACAGGGAACAGCCTCGTTAAACGAGAAGACAAAGGCCAGACGGGAATGGCACTTAGATAAGGCAGTTTTCCGTCGTTCTGGGGGATACTTCCAAGGCATGAATCGCTTCCAGTGTTGGTCCGGATTCCAGAGAGATTTTTTCTTTCAAAAGGCTGGTTGGCT
>JAISAX010000049.1 GCA_031266495.1 Opitutaceae bacterium | reverse complement strand
GCCCCCTCCCGCTCCTCTCGCCTCTCCCGCAGTTCCCGTTTGACCCGCCGCCTGTCGTGGTTAACCCAAGCCGTTTCTTCCAACCGTCCACGACAAGCACCACGTCACGAGTGAACCGCGTCTATATCAAAACCTGGGGATGCCAGATGAACGAACGCGACAGCAATGCTGTCGCCGCCATGCTGCGCGCCCGCGGTTACCGCATCGTCAACAACGAGGACGATTGCGACATCATGTTGTTGAATACCTGCTCCGTCCGCGACGCCGCCGAACAAAAAGCCCTCGGCAAGGCCAGCTACGCGAGCCAGCGCAAAAAGCGCAACCCCGACTTCGTCCTCGGCATCCTCGGCTGCATGGCGCAAAACCGCGGCGCCGAAATCCTCGAAAAACTCCCCGACGTCGATCTCGTCATCGGCACCTGGAAATTCCACCAGGTGCCCGGTTACCTCGAAAACCTCCGCGCCGCCCGCGAGGCCGGCCTCCCGGTTGGCAACACCATCATCGACATCGCCGAGGAACCCGGCTCGCAAAACACCATCCGCGACCACCTCCCCCCCCCCGAAGGCGAACGTCAGGTCACCGCCTGCGTCTCCATCCAGCAAGGGTGCAACATGGACTGCGCCTTTTGCATCGTCCCCAAAACCCGCGGCGCCGAACGTTCCCGTCCCATGGACGACATCGTCGCCGAGTGCCGCGCCCTCGCCGACCGCGGCGTCCGCGAGATCACCCTCCTCGGCCAGATCGTCACCAGCTACGGTCGTCGCGAGTATCCCGATACGGGCGACGCCATCCGCATCTCGCCCTTCGTCCGGCTCATCGAAAAGGTCCACGCCATCAAGGGCATCGACCGCATCCGCTTCACGTCGCCCCACCCGCGCGGATTCAAGGAGGATCTCGTGGACGCGTACACCCGTCTGCCCAAACTCTGCGAATACGTCCACCTCCCCATGCAGAGCGGCAGCGACCGCATCCTGCGTGCCATGCGCCGCCCGTATTCACGCGAGCGCTACCGGCAGATTGTCGAATCCCTCCGCGCCGCCCGTCCCGACATGTATTTCTCGACCGACATCATCGTCGGTTTCCCCGGCGAGACGGACGCCGAGTTCGAGGAGACGCGCACCCTGTTCGAGGAATGTAACTACGACATGGCCTACATTTTCAAGTACTCGATCCGCACCGGCACGCCCGCCGCGGCGATGGGCGACCAGATTCCGGACGTCGTGAAGGAGCACCGCAACCAGGTCCTCCTCGACATCCTTCGTCGCAATTCCGAACGTCGCAACGCCGCCCTTCTCGGCACCGTGGAGGAGGTGCTGGTCGAGGGTCCCGACAAGACCGGGCTGCGCTACACCGGTCGCACCCGCGGCAATCGCGTGACGATTTTCGACGCCAGTCCCCGTCTCGTCGGCCAGCTTGTTCCGCTCCGCATCGAGCGCGCCACCGTCAGCACCCTCTACGGCCAGCTCGAACTCTCCGGCATGGAAGCCGCGTGAAAAAATCATTCTCGTTCTCTTGCTCGTTCTCCTTCTCTTTCTCGTTCTCCGGTTCATAATCCTTCCTTCCTTCTCTCTCTTCCATCGTCGCTTCCTTCTTCTCTCCTACTTTCCCGTTCGTATCCGAAACCTATCCTTCCTCCCTTCCCTCCCCCCCCCCCCCCTCCTCCCTCCTCCATGCATCCGCATCACAGCCAGTTCGATCACGAAAAACTCCGCGCCTACCAGGAAGCCCTCCGCTTCAACGGATGGGTGGAGCCGATACTCGAGAATCTGGCGACAAACCTGTAATCCACACCATGTCACTCCTCCTCGCCACACTCCTGCCCGGACTGTTTTTGCTCGGCCTCGGCGGCCTGCTCCTCGCCAATAACCCGCTCGTGACGTCCAGCGTCCGCGCGCTCCCGCGTTCGCGCCGGGCCGCAGCGGTGTTTTTCGGACTCGGGACGGCCTGGTTTCTCTTCAACGTCTGGAACCTCTCCGCCGCCGATTTCGGCGAGTTCCGCACGCCGCTCTTCATCGGCTTCGCGGTGATCGCCGTGCTGTCGTGGCAATTTGTCCCCGAATTTCTCGCCGTGCGCGGCATCGCCATCCTGCTTCTCCTTGTCGCCTCGCCGCTTCTCCGCGCCGCCTTCACGCAATACGACCACCCGGCGCGGCTGTTCATGGTGTCGCTCGTTTTCGCCGGCATCCTGCTCGCCCTCTGGCTCGGCGCCCAGCCGTGGCGGTTGCGCGATTTTATCGAATGGCTCTACCGCACGCCTGGCCGCTCCCGCGTCTTCGGCACCCTGCTCGCCGGCTACGGCGTGCTCCTCGCCATCGTGGCCTTCAGCTACTGAATAGCAGTCCCAAGGCAAATGTCCAAAAGTCGAAAGTCATCACCGCACGCTTCGTGCGCCACACGTTTTCAGGATGCTCCGCGCAGCGGAGCCGCTGCCGACCCTGGACCTTCGAACCTCCGACCTTAGACAGAACGACACCGTGTCCGCCGCCGTCCTCCTCGTTCTCGCCGGTCCCGCCGGTTCCGGCAAAACCACGCTCTGCGACCGCATGGTCGCCGAAATCCCCGGCTTCGAGCGCGTCGTCACCACGACCACCCGCGAACCGCGGCCGGGCGAGATCGACGGAGTGCATTACCATTTCCTGACACCGGAGCAGTTCGACGCGAAGGTCGCCGCCGGAGAATTTCTCGAATGGGCCTGGGTCCACAAAAAAAACCGCTACGGCACCCTCGCCTCCTCGGTCCGCGAACCCCTCGCCGCCGGACGCAGCCTCATTCTCAACATCGACGTGCAGGGCGTGGAAAATTTTCGCCGTGCCGCCGCCACCGATCCGCTGCTGGCTCGCTGCATGACAACGGTGTTCGTCACCGTGCCGATCCCCGAACTCCGCCAGCGTCTCGAACTCCGTGGCGAGACCGCCGCCGAGATCGACCGCCGCATGCAGACCGCCGAGGCGGAGCTGCGCGAGATCGGCAAGTTCGACCACATCATCGAAAGCCGTTCTCGCGAGGAAGATTTCGCGGCGCTCGTCCGCATCCGGAGACAGCACGCGGCCTGACTCGACATCAATGATCAGTCTAACGTCAAAAGTCGGAAAGTCGGAAGTCATCACCGGCCCGCTTCAGCGGGCCATCCTTGAGAAATGCTCCGCGCAGCGGAGCCGCCGCCGACCTTCGTCCTTCCGACTTTTGACCTTCGACTGATCACTAGAACTTCTTGTCGAATGTCACCGCCGGGAAATCGTCGGTGCGGAACGGTTCCGCGGGGAAACCCGCTTTGTTATAAAGGTTGCACGTCGGGTTTTTCGCCCAGGCGTAACGCACGGCAACCGGGCGAGGGACTTCCTCCGAGGAAACCACCACCGTGTCGCCCTCGATCTTCATGGAATCGAATGCCGGTCCCTCGAACGGGATTTTTTTCCCGTAGTCCCGCGCCAGCGCGATCGCGGCGAGCCGTTCGCCCGCGTCTTTCTTGTTGCGCGGATGAATTTCCTTCGTCTCCCCGATGTCGATCAACACCGCCATGCCGGTGTTCGGCAGTCGGCGCGCCATCGACTGCGCTTCGCGCAATTCCGCCCAGGAATCCTCACCGGGCCGGACCATTTTGGGCATATAATTCGCGAGCTGGCAGAAATAGAAAGGGAAGTCCCCCTGCCCCCACCGGGTCCGCCAATCGGCGATCAGCAACGGGAACGCCGTCCGGTAGGCATATGGGAACCTTCGCCGCTTTCAGACGGATGTTCCTCCCGAAGAGCAGAGGAGGGGAGAGGGAGAAGGAGGAGGGATTACAGAGGGGGAGAGCGACCAGAGCGGGGGTTTTTGAGGCGGCAGAGAGGGGATTTTTTTAG
>JAISAX010000595.1 GCA_031266495.1 Opitutaceae bacterium | reverse complement strand
CCGCCCCCCCCCCCCCCCCCCCCACAAAACGAGCAGCCGGGAGGCTGGCCGCTTCCGGTTTTCACATTTCCTGTTTCACGCTTTTTCCATGACAACAAAAAACTCCTCCGAACGTTTTGTTCGCCTTCGCCTTCATTGTCGCCGTTTCTTCCGGTCCGGTTTTGTCATCGCCGCAATGGCAGTGATGTCCGTCTGCGCATCGCGCGCCGCTAACGAAAATACGGATACGAATGCCTGGTTCGCGCCGACGCCGGGCTGGGCGCTGCAAAAACTCGACTGGGCCAAACGTACGCAACCTTCCGCGGCCTGGCGCATTGTCGTGGCAAGCGGAGCACAGGCGCAGGCGCGCATCGAATGGTCTGTCCTGACGGGAAAGGCGTCGTCCGTATCCGCACCCGTATCTGCACCCGCATCCGTGTCCGGATGGACACGGGTGGAATGGCGTCTTTCACGCGACTGCACTGGCAGCGGCGGTGGCACTGGTGGCGGCGCGGTCCACTCCGGGACGGTCGGTCGCACGGATGCGAGCGCCGCGGACGGCTTGCTGCTCCCTGCCGTGGCGGATGGCGGATGGTGGCTCACGGTGAAACAATTTGGCGCGGACAACAGCCTGCGCGGCCTGGAACGGTTTTTTCTCAATGTCTGGAATTCGCCTCTGGCGGCGGCGGAGGGAAAATCCTCCGCGATGACGGAACAAAGCGCACAAAACGCCGGAGGCGAAGCGTTGCGCCTGTTTTTTGAAAACGGCACGGTGCGAATCTCCGGACTGAAATCCGCACGGTCCGGAGAGCGTGGCGCGGTGCTTGGTTTTTCGATACGCGAGTTTGATGAAGCGGAAGTTCGCCGAGGCGAATTGCCGCTGGCGGCGGCGACGGCGACGGGTGCGCGGGAAATCGCCCTGCCCGAGGCGACGCCGGGCCGCGCGTTGCGGGTGCTCGTCGAGGCGCGCATCAACGGCGTGCTCCGGGATGCGGAGGAATTGTGGGTTTTCGCCCCCGGGGATTCCTCTCCGGCGCCGGACTGGTTGGCGCTGGCCGGAAACGCAACCGCGGCAAAACCGGTGAATGTCACCCGGATTTTCTCGGGAGAAACCGTGAGTTCCACCGCGCCGTTTGAAAGCCAGCGGGCGGGGCTGGAGGCGCAAATCGCGGGACTGCGCGCGCGGGGAAGCGGCGCGGTGCAACTGTGGGTGCAATGGGGGAAAATCGAAACGTTCGCGGGAGCGTGCGACTGGAAAAACCTCGACGCGTATGTGTCCTTCCTGACGGGCAAGGGCGTGCCGTTTACCCTGGCGAGCGCGGGCAGCGTGCTTTTCGGTAACGGACCTCTGGATACATGGAGCGACTGGATGCTCGACCACAAGGGCGAGTTCAAGCTGTGGCGTGGCTTGCCCTCGGTGAGTCCGGCGTCGCGCGCATGGCAGGAGGGCGCGAGGCGTTTCACGCGGCGTCTGATCGAGCGTTACCGCGATAATCCGCTTCTGGCGGGCTACGTTTTTATAGGACAGGGCATGGACAGCGGGATTTTTACGGATCACTTCAACTCGATCACGGATTACAGTCCGGCGGCGCGGACGGATTTTGTCCGGTATCTGAAAAAACGTTACGGAAGCATCGGCGCGCTGAGCGCCGCCTGGAGCGCGGGAAACGCGGCGCGGCAAGCGCCAGCGCGGCAGGCGGCGGCGCGGCAGGCGGCGGCGTGGCGCGACTGGACGGAGGTGCTGGCTCCGTTGCCGCGGCTGGAGGAGGAGGTCAACCTGTCGCGTCCCTGGCTGGACTGGACGGACTGGAAGCTGGCGGTTTACCGGGAGAGCACGGTGGACTTGTTTGATCCGCTGGTGGAGGAGCTCGACCCCGAACGGACCGTCATCCACTACACGGCCAAGACGGGGCCGTTCGAGCATCTGTTGCGCGGGGTGCGCCTGCGTTCGTGGGGAACGGCGGACGGGGCAGGCGAGGATTACCGGATGGATCGCATCAATGGCATCACGCGCAACCGGGGGCTGTGGCGGCAGACGGAATCGCACGAGGTGCCGCCAGCCAATATCGGATACATGTCGGACATGGTGGCGCAGACGTTGCGGGGCGGCGCGGATCATGTGCGGTTCAACCTGGTCTGGAATTCGTTGCCGGCGTTGTTTCAGAAAACGTATCCGGAAAATGCCGCGTTGCAGGAAACCCTGCGCTGGTGGTCGGAGTCGGCTCCGTTGCGCGAGGAACTGGCCGGGGCGCACCCGCTGCCTGCGGAGTTGGGCGTGGTGATTTCGTGGGCGGATCTGCTGCACCGGCGTCGTGTGTGGCGCTGGTATGCGATGCCGGGCGACCGGGCGGACAAACTGGTGCGCGCGTCGGGGTTCCTGCCCGTGCAGTGGTTGAGCGAGTGGACTCCGGCCCAATCGTGGCTCGGGTTGCGCACGGTGCTGGTGCCGGAGGATGCGTTGATCTGGGACGAGCGGCTCACGACGCGTCTGGAATCGTTTGTGCGTGGCGGCGGGCAACTGGTCGTATGGGGACGGGCGGGGAAATATGCCTTGAGGCGCGACGGCACGGGTGGCGCGAGCGGCGCGGGAGGCGCGGCGTTCGCATGGACGGAGCGTTTTGGCAGAACCGGTTTTCAGGAAGAACAGGGAAAAGTCGATACAAGAGCCGGGGCCGGGGTCCGGGAATGGGTGTATGGAACGGGTCGCGTTCGCTGGTGCGTATCCGATGCTACAGGACAATCCGAAAGGTTGGTTGCGGGCCTGATCGAGGCGAGCGGCGTGGCGCGGCGTGTCGTGATCTCCGATCCCGCGGTCGAGGGTTTTTTCCGGGTGAAGGGGGACCGGCATTTTCTGGTGCTGAACAGGTTTCTCGGGTTCGGGAACAAGGCGGATCCGAAGCCGCTGGAGGTCACCGTGCGTCTGCCAGGTCTGCCAGGTCTGGAGGGCGAGTGGTCGGTGCGGAGGGTGCTGGCGCAATCCGCGGATACGTCGTCGTTGCCGCCTGTTCCTTCGTGGGAAGCGTTTTCCAGAGGCACGGCGCGCGTGGCATTGCTGCCGAGCGAGATGCAGGTGTTCGAGTTGTCGAAGGCGAAGGCTGGCGGGGCTGCCGGGGCCACAACAGGCGCGGAAGCCGATCCGCTTGCTGTTTTGCGAGACGCCCTCGCGCCGCGTATTCTGCGCGAGGTGACGGAACCGCTGGATGTTCAGGTTGGCGCGGTACCGGAGGGAGTGTCGGTGCGGCAGGTGGTTTTTGAATCGTGTGCGGTCAATGCAAGCGCTGTTGGCGGACGCATGGTCAATGAAGTTTACGCGGTGATTGCCCGTCCGGTTGCCAGGGGGCCGCATCCGGGACTGCTCTTGATGCACGGCGGCATGGGGTTTGCTGAGACGAAGCGCGCCGTGTTGTGGGCTTCGCGTGGATACGTGATCGTCACGCTGGACATCCCGGGAATCGCGGACCCGAAAAAGGTGCCGCATTCCGCCGGATTGTGGACGAAGCAGCCTTATCAGCACGATCGCTGGCGCGTGAAGCCGGTGGTGGAGGATTCGATGATGTTCCAGTCGGTGGCGGGCGCGGTGCAAGCCTTGCACTTGTTGCGTTCCCTGCCCGATGTGGACGCGGCGCGGGTGGGTGTGCATGGCATTTCGTGGGGCGGCTACATGACGGCGATGGTGTGTTCGATTGCCGGCGACAAGGTGCGCGCGGGGTTTTCAATTTATGGATCGGGCTATTACGAGCAGTGCCGTTATCGGGATGATCTGAACAGGTTGCCGGCGGCGGAGCGTGCGGATTGGTTTCGTCTGTTTGATGCGGAAAGACGCGCTCATGCGATCACCGCGCCGTATTTCATCGCGGCGGCGAGCAACGATTTTGCGTTCTGGCCACCGGCGGTGGAGCGGACGCTGGAGGCGGTGTCCGGACCGGCAAATCTGCTGTACGCTCCGAACGCAAATCACAAGTTGCCGGTGCCGGGCGGCTCGCGTCGTGACAACTGGGCGGACATGGCGGAGTTTTATTTCGGATACCATTTGCAGGGGAGCGGCGAGTCGATGCCCGTTGTGTCGTGGATAGATGGATACGAAAAACAGCCGGCCTCCGGCGACGCCGGAACAGGTGGCGGGCGGACGCTGCGTTTTCGCGTGACGGCTTCGCGACCGATCACGAAGGCCTCCGTCTGGCACAGCCTGCCGACCGGGGACTGGCGCAAGCGGGAATGGAAGGAGGCGCCCGCGATGTTGCGGGGCGATTCCGTTTACGAGGTGGAGTTGCCCGCCGTGGCCGTGGGAAGCGGGAATGCGGGCGGTGATTGTTTCGCGCTCGTTTCCGATGATCGTCCGGTATCGGTTTCCAGCAGGATGCGGAAAATCACAGCGTTTCAGTGAATGGTCGTTGTTCATTGTTCATTAACCAACGATTCAAGGGAGCTTCCTCCCTTGATAGTTACCTGGATGTGAATCCTTGCATCGTGGTCTGTATGTCGCAACGTATCGGAAAATTATGGAAAAACCGGTTCTCATTCAGGCCTTGCGGCGGCTCGGCGAACTCGCGGAGGCGGAGGGAAGCATGGTCGAGATCACCGTTTATGGCGGGGTGGCGATGATGCTCCATTTCGACTCGCGACAGGCGACCAAGGATATCGACGCCATCTTTCGTCCGCGTGCCGAAACGCTGGCGCTGGCACGCAAGGTCCAGGCCGAGCTCGATCTTCCGGACAACTGGATCAACGACGAGGTGCGCCAGTTTTTGTCCAACGAACTTGCCGCACGCGAAGCGGGTTTGCGTGTCACGCCGTTTGCGCTTCCGCCCGAATTGCGGGAGGCGCCAGGGGTGCGGATCAGCGCGGCTTCGCCGCGGTATCTCGTCGCAATGAAAGCGCGGGCGTTGCGGCGTCCGCTTCCGGGCATCACGGGGGACCGCGAGGATCTTGCCGTGTTGTTTCGTCACGAAAACATCCGCTCGGCGGACGAGGTGGACGAAATTCTTGAGGAGTTTTTTCCCGACTACATTCTCGATGAAAGGGCGCGCCTGGTCATCGAAGCGATCATCGAAAAGGCGCACGCTGCTTCCTGACATTTTTTTCGCGATGTCTGTTTCGTCCGCATACAAAACCAGTGTCAATCGTAGGCCGCGCACGGCGGCGGAGGTGGCGGCGTGGGCGCATGATCTGCCGGAGTTCTCGCTCCATCTCACGGACTGGTTGCACGAGTTCCGGCATGTCCATTCGCGCGCGGAACTGAGCCGGCGCGTTGCCGGGCGCCCGCGCGCGTGCCGGGAGATATTTGCGGAGAGGAGGGCCGGGGATCTGGCGGATGCCTTGCTGGCGGCTCATGTCGCGCATCTTTGCCTGGGTGCCGGGGTGCCGGTGCCGGAATGGGTAATAGCGACGCCAGCCCTGGCCCGGCCGTGGTTTCAGGGCGGGGATGTGGAGGGACGCAATGCAAGCACGCTGGACAGAATCGATGCGCTGCGTTTCGCACCGGCGTGTTTCCGGGCGTTTAATGTTTTTTATGTGCCGGTGGCGGCGCGGCAGTTGTTCAAAAAGCGGGCAGATCGTCCAACGGTTTCTGCGAGCGAACAGCGGGCCAGGGCGGCGGAGCGGCAGCGACGTTACCGGCAGCGGTTGTTGCTTGATGCCGGACGGGGTTGAAGGCGCCCGATGTGCGGATGCGCCCGGGCGGTTGTCAGGCGGAGGCGAGGCGCCTCTGTTTCCGGTGAAATCCTGTGAGCCGACTCGCCAATGACAGTCAGGCGCAACGAAACCGCGTCACGTTTTTCGCTGTTCTCCCAAAACCCCTCAAACGTTACCCCGTCCACATAACGCAGGATCAGCCGCGCGGCCTCCAGCATGTCGTGAAGGTATGCGTCTTCGTTAACCGGCTTCGCGGGCATCGTAAATCGGACGGGCATCCGCCAGGATGGATTCGCGGCGAAAGGGGTTTGTCATTTCTTCCACAGACATCCGTGAAAGCAGGTGGACGGGAACGCCAAGCGTCCGACCCATTTCCTGTTCCATGCTGAAAAAATGCAGTCCCGGATTTCCGGAAAACGTGGCCAGCAGATCCACGTCACTGTCCTCCTTTGCTTCATTTCGCGCCACGGATCCAAACACCTCCAGACGGAGGATCCCATGGGTCCGGCAGTAGGGAACCAGGCGGCGTCTGATCTCGGAAACCCGCAATGCCGAAATGTTTTTTCCTTTTGACCCGGGGGAGGATGAGGAGGTGGCGGATACGGTTTTCATGGCTGAAAACACTCGCAGGTTGGTGCATCGAGTCAACCGTGCAGGCACCGTCTGTGCATTGTGTCAGGGAAACGGCAGGATTCCCCAACCAATCAGGGAGAATCCGCATCCGGCCGGGGCGGCGGTTACGCCCGACCCCACTTTTCCCGTCTCCGCACGAACTCCGCCACCCGGCCCAGTCCACGTCTGTGCCACGCCCTCCGGCAGCAGTTTGGGGTCTGCACCCCCGCGAAGATCTCGATTCCGCGAGGTGGACGAAGCCTTTCCCATCCGGGCGTGGGTTGAAAAATTCAGGTTCTTCGACGTTTTCGATGGAAACAGGGGGGGGGAGGGGGACGGCGGGAGAGAGGACGATATTGGCCATTGGCGCTCCCGCGCCGAACTCCCTCGCCTTCCTCCCCCTCCCCCCCGCATTCTCTCCCCGTTGTTTCCACTGAAAACGTCGAAACACCAAAATTCAGATTGCCAGGCAATGGCGGACAGGAGAAAAGCAGAAATCGTTCGCCTCATGATCTTTCCCTCCATTTCGCATTCTCCGCAAAGAAGCAAAACCGCCTGCTCCCGGTGCCCTGACAGGATTTGGAAGCACTGCCCCGGGAGTCTCGCACAAACCGTATCCAGAAGGACTGAATCAGGCAGAAGAAGGACGAGGACGTAATATCAAGTAAGGGATATCACCACTGTTCGGCAGAAATAAAATGCAGCCAGAAGCAAACATCAGACGAGTGACAATCATCCTGTCGCTATTACCGTGGCTCTGGTGCTTTATCGTCGTTACGCTTACCTTATTGGCCACCAATATTCATCATCCGGCAATTTCGTGGCTTAGCCCGATTACTCGAAATGCGCTTATCAAGCCTCTGGCTATTTCGGTGGTTGCCTTATGGATTACTTCAAGAGTCGTCCTGATTACCAGAGCAAGAAATAATTTCGGACAGAGAGCGACGATTGCATTTGGCATTGGTCTTCTTGAAGTCGGCGTCGGGTTTATCATTTACCTATTTTGGGCCGTTGGCATGATTGGCGGGCCAATTAACCCAGGTTAAAAATGAGAAATGAGCCTGACAAGGCGATGGAGTCAATGCCTATCTCTCTCACAGATCGTGCTATCGCACGCTCAGTGCCAGCCACGGTCATGGCTCATCTTTGACGTCAGGCAAAATATATGAACATCAAAAAACACCTCATCATTTACACTCTTGGAATAGTGTTTCTCTTTGCATGTATTATCATTTGGGTTAACTTTTATTTCTCCAAGTCGGAGGCAGAAACATGGGCGTCTTATGCAGGAGGACTACAGGCAAAGGAATGGTTCGCAGAGGGAAAATACCGGTTGCTAGAAATATCAGAAGATGACATGCATTTCACAGGCAGGCATGAAGGCGAATTTGAAATATGGACTTGGAAGAATTATCAGAAGCCGAAATGGTTTTTTCTAGTTCCGGATGCGAGCCACCGCTTTGTTCAAGCGTTTAATGAGCGTATAAGGAAGCGTTATGAAAAGAAGAAAACGGAGCCTGACAAGGCGATGCAGCCAACTCTGGTAGATGTCACGGATTGTGCTGGCGTACACTCCGCGCCAGCTACCTCCGTGGCTGATCCTTAACGTCAGGCAAAGAATGAGAAACCCACGACTCGCTCTCGTTGGAGAACGCGACCTCGCAAAGACGGCGCATCAAGGAATCGAGGCCTCCCTGGCTCTCTGTCGGAAAGTCGATTTGCGCTTCGACTACGCATGGGTTTCCACCGCGTCCATCAAGCAGGACTCGTTGCCAGACGTTCTTCGTGACGCGACGGCAATATGGTGTGTGCCAGGAAGCCCTTATGAGAGCACTGTTGGCGCCTTGCGCGCCATTCAACACGCGCGCACCGAAAACAAGGCATTTCTCGGGACGTGCGGCGGATTTCAGCACGCATTGATGGAGTTTGTGCAGAACGTCCTGATGCGTTCCGCCGATCATCAGGAACTCACGCCGGCAGCGGAGAGTCCCCTGATTGTGAAGCTGGGTTGCTCACTTGCAGGCGCTTTGGGCAAGGTCCGTGTGACCTCGCCTGAACTGTTTGCCAGCGTTATGGGCGCGGACGAATCAATCGAGGAATTCAACTGCAATTACGGTATCAATAGTGAGCTTTCAGGCATTTTTGACAGGTCCGGCCTGGCATTCGTGGCGCACGACGAAGTTGGGCAAGTTCGGGCATTCCGATTGAAGAGGCATCCGTTTTTTGTCGGCACATTGTTTCAGCCAGAGAGAAGAGCCTTGGCGGGTTCGCTCCATCCTGTCGTCGATGCGTTTTTCAAAGCAGCCTGCAAGGCGATGCAGCCAACTCCGGTAGCTGATTTGCCTGGGCGCCGGGGGGCCGGTGCCGGAATGGGTAACAACGGCGCCAGCCTTGGCCAGGCCGTGGTTCCAGGGTGAGGATGTGGAGGGTCTCAATGGTAGCGCGCTGGACAAAATCGACGCGCTGCGTTTCGCACCGGCGGGGTTTCGGGGGTTCAATGTTTTTTATGTGCCGGTGGCGGCGGGGGAGGGGGGGGAGGGGGGATCATCAGGATGCCTGCGGCTCCTGCCACTTGCCGTGTTGCTTGATGAGGTCGATGAGGCGGGCATCGGCTTCGGCCTGCGGGATGTTGTGCCGGACGCAGGTTTTTCCTACGTAGAGGTTGATCTTGCCGGGAGCGCCGCCGACGTAGCCGAAATCGGCGTCGGCCATCTCGCCGGGGCCGTTGACGATGCAACCCATGATCGCGAGTTTCACGCCTTTCAGGTGTCCGGTCTTTTCGCGGATGCGCCGCGTGGTGGTTTGCAAGTCGAAGAGCGTGCGTCCGCAGGAGGGACAGGCAACGTATTCGGTTTTCGTTACACGCGCGCCGGCGCCTTGCAGGATGTTGTAGGCGAGCCTGGTGGCGCGGGTTGGATCGTCGGGCAATGTCTCGATGCTCACGATGTCACCGATGCCGTCGCAGAGGAGCGAGCCGGTGAGGATGGAGGCGTCGAGGAGGCAGGATAGGAAATCGGGGGATTCTCCGGTGGCGGCACGGATGGCGGTTTCGGCGGTGTTGCGAATCCAGATCGGCGCGCGAGCCGCGGGTGCGGGCGCGAGCGCGCGGAGGGCTTCGGCAAGGGCACGATAGCAGGCTATGGGAGAGAGGAGGGGAGGGGGGGGGGGGGGGGGGGGCAGGGGAGGAATTGGCGTTCGTGTATCCAGAGTGAAGATCAGGCGTTGACCGGCGGGGAGGGCGCGGAGAACGGGAGCGAGCGCGGGAAGCGCGGCGGCGGTCGTGGCAATGGCGAGCGCGTGGTCGCGGGCGCGGGCAAATGTGGCGAAGGCCGTGAGTTGGTCGATGTCGGCAGAAGTACCGGTAAAGGGCCGGAGGAGAATGTGCGCAGTGGTGAGTGTGCCTTCGGGTATTGCGGATTCGATGGCGGCAATGGAGAGCGCGGGAGAGAGGTCAAGAATACCGGCGGGTCGGAAGGCGGGTCGGAAGGCGGGACGGAAGGTCGGGTCTGGCGGGACAATGGCGTTGCGGTCCGGGCTGGGGGTGGGGGATGCCGGGTGGGGGGATGCCTTTGCAACAAAATCGCGAAGGGCGTCGGCGTCGGGGACGGGATGGATGCGGCCTTCGACGGGAGTGTCGGATTCACGGGGCGGAAGGCCGGGGCGTCCGGGCGCGGGCGGGACGTCCGCGCTGCGCGGAGAGGCAACGTTCACGGGCAAGGATGCCCGTGCCACGTCATGGGCTGGAAGCCCATGCCTCGTTGCGGGCGGGACGCCCGCGGCACTGAATACCCGCGGCGGGTAGTCGGGTCCGACTGGGAGGCCGGAGGAGAGTTGGACCGGGTGGATTTCGCGGCGGGTGTAGCGGTAGGGATCGATGCTGTCGGTTCCGGAAGCGGGCGGGACGCCCGCGCCACTTTGCTGCCAGAGCGCATGCGCTTTGGCAGCGAGTTTTTGCGCGACAGGGATTTCGTGGATGCTGTCCTCGGTGAGCGAGACCCGGATGGTGTCGCCGATGCCGTCGTAAAGGAGGCTGCCGATGCCGATGGCGCTCTTGATGCGGCCGTCCTCGCCGTCGCCGGCTTCGGTCACGCCGAGGTGGAGCGGGTAGCGCATGTTCTCCTGGTCCATCCGGGCGACGAGGAGGCGGCAGGCCTGGATCATGATTTTGGGGTTGGAGGCTTTCATCGAAAGCACGATGGCCCGGAAGTTGTGGCTTTCGCAGATGCGCAGGAATTCGAGGGCGCTCTCGACCATGCCGGGCGGCGTGTCGCCGTAGCGGTTCATGATGCGGTCGGATAGCGAGCCGTGGTTGACTCCGATGCGCAGGGCGCGTCCGAGGGTTTTTGCACGCAGGACGAGCGGGGTGAAGGCCTCGTAAATGCGCTGCAATTCGCGTTCGTAGTCGGCATCCGAATACCCGGTGGCGGCGTTTTTTTTCCTGTCGGTGTAGTTGCCGGGGTTGATGCGGACTTTTTCGACGTGCTCCACGGCTTCCATCGCGGCGGCGGGCAGGAAGTGGATGTCGGCGATGAGCGGGATGTGGCCGTAGCCGGCGGTGGTGAGTTTTTTCCGGATTACCCGAAGCGCGCGGGCGGCGGCAAGGTTGGGCGCGGTGACACGGACGATCTCGCAACCGGCGTCGGCAAGGGCGATCGTTTGCCGGACGGTGGCGGTGACGTCCTGCGTGTCGGTCGTCGTCATCGACTGGATACGAATCGGGTTTTTACTGCCGGTCCCCTCAGGCCCGCCGATGCCGATGGCGCCGACAGTGACGCCGACGGTGGGGCGGCGGCGGGTGGTGGTGTGCATTCTTCGGATGAAATCCTGAATGGTTCTGGCTGCGGCAATGTTGAGAAATCAGTCTTGCCGGGGGACGGTGGTTTGTTCGGGCGCGGAGCGGACGTCGCGGACGACGCGGCGGGTGTCGAAGAAGGACACGTAGAGGATCATGGTGAGGAGGAGCGCCATGAAGACGACTTGCGTGTTCATGATGAGCTTTACCGGGAGGGGTCGGCCGCGGAGTTTCTGAAGGGTGGCGAAGAGCATGTGGCCGCCGTCGAGGACGGGGATGGGGAGGAGGTTGAAGATGGCGAGGTTGATGTTGAGGAGGATGGTCAGCCAGACGACGAGGCGGATGTCGGCCTGGGCGGTGAGGTGGAAGGCGTGGGCGATGCCGACGGGGCCGCTGAGCTTGGAGATGCCGACGTCGGAAGAGGGCGAGAGGAGGCTGACCACGGTGCGCCAGGTCATGCGGAGGATGTTGGCGAATTGCTTGTGCGGGGGCGTGTGGACGAGGATGAGGCCGGGGTCGAAGGCGACGCCGATATCGAGCGGGTTCTTGAGGCCGGCGCGCGCCGGGAGCGTGAGGGCGAGGAGGGTGGTGGCGTCGGGTGTGGTGGCGCGTTGGATACGGAGGGTGGCGGGGGCGTCGGGGTTTTGCCTGAGGAGTTCGACGTAGGTGGTGCCGCTGTAAACGGGGGTGTCGTTGATGGAGACGAGGCGGTCGCCGGGGTGGAGGCCGGCGGTGGCGGCGGGGGTGCCGGGCTTGACGCCGGCAACGAGGAACTCTTCGTAGGGGGTGATGCCGATCATGCGCATTTGTTCGTCGCCGGCGAGGAGGGGGTGGGCGGTGAGCTGGAGGGTGCGACCGTCGCGTTCGACGGTGAGAAGGGCCTGGCGAATGGTTTTGTCGGCGGCGCGGCCGGTGCCGGTGAAGATGGTTTGCTGGATCTGGCTCCAGTCGTTGACGGGGATGCCGTCGATGGCGCGGATGTAATCGCCCGCCTGGAGGCCGGCCTGGGCGGCGGGGCTGGGTTTTTCGGTGCCGTCGGGGAGCTTGAGGGTGGGGAGGACGTAGCCGACGCGGGGGCTGGTGAGGTCGCGGTTGGCGGGCGTGCCGACTTGCCAGAGGATGCAGGCGAGGACGAAGGCGAAGAGGAGGTTGCAGGCGGCGCCGGCCACGAAGACGAGCATTTTTGTGCCGTAGCCGGGAGGGGGGAGCTTGCGGAGTTCCGCCTCGGCTTCGGTGGCGGGTTCGCCTTCGATGCTGCGCATGTCGGCGAGTTGGGGGAGGGCAACGTAGCCGCCGAGGGGGAGCCAGGAGAGGCGGTATTCGACGCCGTCCTTGCCGCGCCGGGAGAATATCCTGGGGCCGAAGCCGATCGAAAAGCGCTCGACTTTGACGCCGCGGCGGCGGGCGGCGAGAAAGTGGCCGAGTTCATGCACGAAGATCGATCCGCCAAAAAAGAGGGCGATCATGAGGAGCGACCAGAGGAGCGCGGGAAGGGTGGTGAACAGGGTGGTGATGGACACGGTGTGTTGAGTCTGGTGTTTGGTGTTTGGCGTTAAGGGAGCTTCCGGAAATTACACGGAGGGCACAGAGTAGGCACAGGGGGAGGGAAGATTTCTGGATCTTCCCTCCAGGGTTGTCGCGGGCGAGGCGGAGGCGGGGGCGGGTGAGGTCGCGGTTGGCG